>JABDJM010000244.1 GCA_013002475.1 Saprospiraceae bacterium
CCATAAAGATCTTTGTGGAAAAAGATTATGTGGAAGGGGAGGCTAAAGCTCAAAAAAATCTCGGCGATGTATACCTGGATCAAAAAGTCTATGGACAAGCTACTGAAGCTTACCGAAGGGCGATGCAATTGAAGATCGATAAGAAAGATATTTTAGGTGCATCTGACATTGCGAATTTACTTGGGAATATTTCTATAAATCTTGGAGACTACGATAGCAGTTTGGCCTACTTCCAAATGGGCCTTGATCTGGACAATTCACTTGGTGAAGAGTTACGGATCGCAAGTGACTACGCCAACCTAACACTTTCATATTTAGGCCAGGGGGAACTGGAAGAAGCACAAGAAAACAATGATCGCGCTTTAAGGATGTTTACGGCAATGGATGATCGAATTGCTATGGCATCCTGCTATAAGAACAGAGGACAGATCTTTGCTGAGAAAGGAGATAGGAAAAATGCAGCCATCGAGTTTGACCGGGCTGGAAAAACGATCCGCAAAGTAAAAAACCAAAAAGGTGCCTCGGAACTGTTGGAATCCATAGCCGTGGGATTTAAGTCCATTGGAGATTACAACAAAGCCTACAGATATCAAATGAGCTATTCAAAAAGCCGCGATGCCTTTTTCAAAAAGGAAAAAGCCGAGGCCTTAGTAGAACTCACTACGAGATATCAATCTGAATTCCAGGCTGAAAAACAAAAAGCCACAATTACATCGCTCGAGCAACAGCAGGATTTCAATATTAAACTAACCTACTTCATGGTCGCCCTGCTTGGTCTTGGCGCGGTGCTTCTCTTTGTTCTGTTTAATAGCTTCAAAAGAAAACAAAAGGATAATGAGACGCTAACCTTGAAGAACAAGGAGATACAAAGGCAAAAAGAAGAGATCAATGAAAAGGCTATGGAGCTTGAGGATACCAACTCCAGCCTGGATCTCCTAAATCAAAAGTTAGTTGAAGAGATTGCTGAAAGAGAAACCATAGAGAAGTCTTCATTTGCCAGAGATAGATTCCTGGCTACTATGTCTCATGAAATGAGGACTCCAATGAACATTATCATTGGCCTGGCTCACCTTCTGTTGGAGGAGGAGCCAAGGACGGACCAGGTTGATCACCTTAGGACGCTTCTGTTCTCGGCCAACAATCTGACCGTCTTTATTAATGATGTGTTGGATTTCTCAAAGATTGAAGCCGGAAAGCTTAATTTGGAAAGCCGGATTTTTGACCCTGTAAAAACTTTCCAGGATACCGCGGAAAGGTACAGCCTCCCTGCCAGAGACAAAGGGATTGAATTGAAATACCATTATGATTCTAAATTACCTGGTGCTTTAATGGGAGATCCTACCCGTTTGAATCAGATTATTTCAAACCTGGTTTCGAATGCAATTAATTATTCAGAAGAAGGAGAAGTTAACGTAGATGTTTCTCTGCATAATCTGGATAATCGGGACGCTACCTTACTGATCACAATTCAGGATTCAGGCAATGGTATTCCGGAGGAAAAACTCGAAGAAATGTTCCGCAAGTTTGACAGGAACAATCAGGATATTTTCGAAGGTTACGCTGGTTCCGGACTGGGTCTGGCGATAACAAAGAGATTGGTCGATCTCCAAAATGGTAAGATCGAAGCTCATTCAACAGAGGGTATAGGAACAACATTCACCATTTACCTGCCATACAAAATGGCGGATGAGCAGTACGATATTCCAAGTGCCTTCACCGGAAATCAGGAGCCCAGAGAAAAGGGAGATTTCTCACATCTCTCTGGTCAGAAGATCCTCTTGGTAGAAGACAACAAGATTAACCAGCTGGTAGTAGCCAAACTTCTTCGAAAGCTAGGAATAGAAGTGGTCCCTACGGAAAATGGGGTAGAGGCTCTCGAAGCCTTTGATGAAAGTTATTTTGATCTGGTTCTTATGGACATTCAAATGCCGATCATGGATGGTTATAGAACCACTGCTGAGATCCGGAAGTCGAGTGATCCAAGAAAAAGAGATGTACCCATCATTGCCTTGACGGCTTCTGCGTTTTTAACTGAAAAAGAAAAAGCAAAGCTGTTTGGTATGAATGACCATGTGGGTAAACCATTTGGCCCTGAGGAGCTTCTTGAAAAGATCTCTGCCTGCCTTGCGGTGTATAAAAATATCAAATAGCCACTAATAAAAAAGGCCCCAGTTTACTGGGGCCTTTTTTATTACAGATCAAGCATGTCCGCCATGCCGAATACCCCCTTTTTTCCGATTATCCATCTAGCTGCCTCAAGAGCCCCAATGGCAAAGCCTTCTCTTCCGTGAGCCTTATGTTCCAGGCTGATCTGATCCTCTTTAGACCTGTAGGAAACTC
>JABDJM010000249.1 GCA_013002475.1 Saprospiraceae bacterium
CCCGATGGAGATCTCCATCGGGGCTTTTTGGTATGATCTTTCTTCTTATTGCTGCTTTACAAATTTCCTTGTAACATAGCCTTGCTTGCTAAAGATCCTTAGGAAGTAGATCCCAGACTTCAACTGAACGGTTGTCTGAACAAATTCATTCAATCCTTCTCGTACTTCTATTGGATAGTCAAGAATGGTCTGACCCGAGATATCCATCAGCTTCACCTGAACAGATTCCTCAGATTCACTTTCGACCTGGAAGCTCACCTCCGATCCTTTCACCGGATTTGGATAAATCTGACCAACAGTAAACTCAGGACGCTTGCGAATTACTTCTATAGTTTTTGAGATCTGTTCTGACCCATCATAATCTTCTGTTACCAACCGATAATATGATTGTGAAAATGGTGTCTTATCAAGAATCTCATAAGTACCCCCATTCTCAGCACTGGGTGATGCATAGATTCTCTGGACTTCTTCCCAACCTTCACGGCCGTTATTAGAGCGTTGGATCTTATGCCATTTCACATTATCCTCAGAATTAGTTTCCCAGGAGATGATATTCCCTCTGTCAATTGAAGTCGCCCAAATGTTTTCAAGCTCAATTGGAGCTGGGATCAATTCAGAAATGCTCAAATCAAAATCTCCGAAAACTCCGTTTGAAGCTGCATCAATTCTAACAAAGTATTGCTGAGCCGGAATAGTCAATAATGTCAAATAGGATTTTCGAGGCATTGGTCCTAACATACAATTCAGGTCTAATGCATAATCATCATTCCCAGCGACGCAGCCCATGGCTACGCAACTAGATCCCATGTAAACGTGAATACGGGTATCAAAATTTGTCGCGGCAAAGCAGGTGCTGATCTCGATTTCATTTCCCGTCCCAACGAAGGAGTAAAAAACATCATTTGAAAAATTCATACCGCCTGCACATGAAGGAGAAAACTCATTTAGGGCGGTGGATGTAGTCCCAGACACACTCGAAGGAATACTTAGAGGCTGTGCATTGGCACAAAGGTCGTTGGCTGCTATGGCAGGCATTACCATTTCGTGCTTTGGAGCTTCATTAATTTCCACATTGGAAAAGAACGGCAAAAAGCCGAACAGGCAGAACAAGGCCATGATTTTCATCTCATTTTACTTTTGGTGCTTACTGAATTGGATTTCCCTGTTTAGGGGGTATCCATTATTGCGCCAAAAGAAAAGATAGAAGAATCTGTAATGCGTATTCTACCCTATTACAGGGATAAGCATTCACATATTTATTGGTGAAATATGTCTGGAAAGACTTTGTTGGAAAGTGAAATCTGGATGTTAGGCGGTAACCGCTAAAACCTCTTTCACTTTGTCTGCAGCTTCTTGAAGAAGGATAGCTGATTTTACTTCCAGGCCAGACTGATCGATGATCTCCTTAGCCAGATCCGCATTCGTTCCTTGCAACCTGACTATGATGGGAATACTCACATCGCCAATATTCTTATACGCATCAACGACACCCTGAGCTACCCGATCGCATCGAACAATACCACCGAAGATATTGATCAGGATCGCCTTAACCTTCGAATCCCGCATAATGATCTTAAAGGCTTGTTCCACTCGTTCAGCATCAGCAGTGCCTCCCACATCCAGAAAGTTCGCAGGCTCGCCGCCGCTTAGCTTAATAATGTCCATGGTAGACATGGCCAGACCAGCGCCGTTAACCATGCAACCGACGTTACCGTCAAGGTTGATGAAATTAAGACCATAGCTTTTGGCTTCGACCTCCGTAGGATCCTCCTCATCGGTATCTCGCATAGCAGCAAGATCCGGATGTCTGAACAGGGCATTTTCATCCAGAGAGACCTTGCAATCCACAGCCAGGATATTTTCTTCCCCTGTATGTACACAAGGGTTGATCTCAAATAACGAAGCATCGGACTTTACAAAGGCAGTGTATAAAGAATTGATGAATTTGGTCATTTGCTTGAAGGCCTGGCCACTTAATCCAAGATTAAAGGCCACCTTTCGCATTTGAAAAGGCAACAGACCCAACAATGGGTCAATGTATTCCTTATGTACAAGATGTGGAGTTTCCTCAGCCACCTTCTCAATATCCATCCCTCCCTGTGTAGAATAGATAATGACATTTTGCTTTCTCTCTCGGTCCATCAGGATAGAGACATAATACTCCTTGCAGGAATCAAAGTCAGGAAGGTAGGCATCCTCCTGGATCAATATCTTTCTAACGAGTTTACCAGGACCATCAATTCCTCCCGGGGTTTGCGGAGTCTTAAGCATCATACCAAGGATGTTACCTGCATTTTCCTTTACTGCTTCAAGATCTTTTGAGAACTTAACTCCGCCTCCTTTTCCACGGCCACCGGCATGGATCTGGGCCTTAACGATGGCAAAATCAGAACCGGAGGCCTTTTTCACATTTTGATACGCTTCAACGGCTTCGTCTAGTGTAGAAGCAACAAAACCAACTGGCACTGCTACGCCAAACTTCTTTAACAGTTCTTTTCCCTGATACTCGTGTAAATTCATGCTGAAATTTTATTGGAAACGGATGGCCAAAAGTAAGGCATTTTTTATGGCGGAAAAAGAATATCCACAAAAGAGTATGCCCCGACCTTAGAAAGGTCGGGGCATCGAAACCTTAAGCTTTGGGCTTAATGTTTTAGTATCCTTTGGGTAATGTTTGAATAACCGTCGTTCAAGAGCAAAATGTAAGTCCCCGGTGAAAGATTGATCAGATCAATCGGGAGATTGTTGGTCCCTGCTGAGCCCGTTTGAGCTCCTCTGCTCAGAAGATTTCCTCTGATATCCAAAATTCTAAATTCCACCAGACGGTTTTCAGGCAAATTGAATTGGACTAATACCGATTCCTTTCCTGGGTTCGGAAAGGCTTTGGATATGGTAAATGCCGAGGCTTTTCTTTCAATTGAGATCAGATCCGAAACGTTTTCCGAACGATCAAAATCTATACTTCGAAGGCGGTAATAGCTTTTAGAAAGTGGTCTTTCATCAAGATATGAGTATGCTGTTAGCAATCCTTGCTCTCCCTGGCTGGCGATCCTGGTAATTTCTGACCAATCAGAAACTCCATCCGAAGAACGCTCCAGGCTGTGATAGTCCACATTAATCTCTGAACTTGCTTCCCAGGAAATCAGATTGCCGTTTTCTTTTTCTTTTCCATAAAAGCTTAGCAGCTCAAGAGGCAAGGGAGATGTTGCCAGCGTCAGCGTAAAGGTCCCTGTGGAAGTCCCAAATCCAGAAATGTAGATCAGATAGGTTACTGGACTGCCCGCCGTTGCCGTGGATTCAAAAGATACAGAGGACTGAAGTCCACCTCCGCACACATTGGCTCCGCCAACTCCTGCATCGTCATCATTACCAGCAACACAGGTTAATCCTGCACAAGATCCGGAGTATACATTCATTTTTGTATCAAAAGAGGCCACACATACATCCATGGTGATAGTTTCCGGTCCCAAGGACTCATAGGAATACCAGACTCCATTCGAGCCCGGAGGGACAATACAAGCGGCTGGTGAACCAGTCCCTGTGGATCCGATGGAGGTTCCACCGATCGATCCTGCTGTGATGCTGATCTTGTCAGCGCAAAGGTCATTGGCTGGAGGGCATCCAAATTGGATGGGTAATAGGTCTAGAGTGCAAGTGGGGTCAGAGACGGAGGTGAACGTGACCGTAATATTTCCTGAGCCCGGTATATCCGTGATCTGAAAGCCTGTACCAGTTGAGGTAATATTTGAAGGGTTTGTTCCTCCGGCGTCGTTGGTGACGATCCAATCCGTTGAGGATCCAAGGTCAGAAACATCAAAGGTTACCCTGCTTGATGCCGGGCAAGGAGTCTGATCTGATAAGGCATTACCAACCGTCAAAGGTTCGCAGGAAAGGACGTCCAAAGTGAAATTAAATCCAGCGGAAGTCCATCGGTTATCCCACTCTATGTAATAAGTTGTCCCTGAAGTTACTGGTGTAGTAAGCGTGGATTGGAACTGAGCCCCACATCCATCATCATCCGAGGCCACACAGACCAGTGATCCGCAAGTCCCGGTATAGACACTGACGCGGGTATCCACGTTGTCGATACAGGAACTGATGGTCATATCACCCGTTGATGTTGGGGTGAACATATACCAATCAGCATGGACGGCGACAGCCCCAAAGCAGCCGGATGCCGAGGCACCGTTTCCACTAATAGGACCATCCGCGCTGTGAGTTCCCTCTGCTATTACTAATGCCGATGCGCAGAATTCTCCCTGGGCAGTGACTGTTTCGAAAGGAAGGAACAGGAATGCAAAAGCAAATAGCAATTGCGGGATAAAGTATTTGTATTTCATAATATTTAATATGTACTAAACAGATAAATAGCAGTCTAAGTAGATTCGTTGTCTATTTGGGAATTAAGACAGGAAGGAGGGGATTCAGAATTCCGGGTGAGTGTTTGTCCGTTTAGCTTCTGATAGGCATAGAATACCTGAAAAAACTATGCCATCACTGGGAATTAACCTTTTTATGAAATGATTTCAGATGCAAAAAAAAAATCGATATAACCAAGCTTCTGGGCAACGGTACAATGAGATTAATCGTGTCTAAAGAAAAATTACAAGGATGAACAAGATCAAACAACTCCTTTTTATATCCCTTTCAGTTCTATTTTTCACCGGCTGCCTGCAAGACGACTGCACAGAAATTATCACCTATCAGAACTATACTCCAATAGTCATGGCCCCAGAAGAATATAGGGTTGAACCAAAAATGGAAGCCCCCAGAGAATTTGAAAAGCCGGGGAAGATCTACTACTACCAGGATTATATTTTGCTCAATGAGTTTCGAAAAGGAATCCATCTGATCAACAATATCAATCCGGAAAATCCCGTCCAGGAATCCTTTATAGCCATTCCTGGCAACGTAGATATGGCCATTAAAAATGGGATCCTTTTTGCCGATAGCTATAATGATATGATCAGCCTTTCGCTGGGTAACATGGATCATGTCCAATTTCTACATAGAGTCGAAGATGTCTATCCGACTTTTGGACAGGACCATAATGGTCTGGAGATCCTCGGCTATGACGTCGAGACGATCACTGAGGAAGTAACCTGTGATAGTGACAGATTAGGCGGTGGCTGGGCCATGGACGATGTTTGGTTTGGGGGAAGTCTCGAAAATAGTTTTGATGCCAATAGTAGTTCCGGTGGATCGACCGGCCTGGGAGGTTCCCTGGCTCGCTTTTCAATAGCCGGAGATCACCTCTATGC
>JABDJM010000259.1 GCA_013002475.1 Saprospiraceae bacterium
GTCAACACTATAGACTTCAGCACCAACCAAATTTCACTTTCAGCAGCCTACCATAAGGCCCTGGATAATGACAACACTCAATTTCTTTCTATTGGTATTCAGGGGGGGATAAGCCAAAAAAATGTGAATTATGAGCGCTTATCTTTTGAAGATCAGTTTAATGGAATCGATGGTTATCCCGGAATGACTATTGAGAATCTACCTCCCAACAACTTTTCTTTTGGTGATATCCAGGTTGGGATCAACTATACGATTGCCCTTGATAAAACAACCACCTTATTTTTTGGAGGAGCTTTGCATCATGTGCTTTCTCCCAGGATCTCATTTTATTATGATAAGGAGGATAGTCCTGATTTTGATGAGAGGCTTCACAGAAAATACTCCGCCCAGGCCAGCGGTCAGTTTTACATCAATGAGCGACTGCAGTTAATTCCAAGAGTCCTATTGAGTCTTCAGGGACCTCATATGAGGATCAATGCGGGCTCCAATCTTCGGATTCCACTTAACAATTATAGCACCACGGCCCTGCAAGTGGGAACTTGGCTTCGTCCCGTTAAAAGTGTGGATACGCCTTTGGAGCTTGACGCTCTGGTGATACTCGCTGCAATTGAACTTGGAAGCGTACAAATTGGCTTAAGCTATGATCTTAGCTTAGATGATGTGGCAAATTATCAACAAGGTCAGAGTGCATTTGAGATTTCAGTCACTCATATCGGGAGCTTTGAGAATGATAGCATTCTTTGCCCCTCCTTCTAATTTTCTTTCAGAGGAACATTTTCAACGATCTCCAGTCCGTAGCCGATCAATCCGACCCTACGAGTATCCGAGGATGTGATTAGTCTTAACTTGGTAGCTCCCAGCTCTCTCAATATTTGAGCCCCTACACCAAAGTCTCTTTGCTCCTTACTTGCCTTCCCTTCCATAAGGGCCGGTTCACCCAATTGGCGTTGGGATTCCTTTTTCATCCATTTCAGCAAATCCTGCCCCTTCTCCCCATGGCGCATAAAAAGAAACAGTCCTTTTTCTTCCTGCCCAATAAGCTCCATGGCAGCATGGATATTCAACCCCTGGGATTCAAGGACTGAATCAATAATGTCTCCGGCTTCACTTCCCGAATGAACTCTAACAAGGACTGGCTCCCCTACTTCCCAATCTCCCTTTTTGAAGGCCAGATGAAGATCATTCGTGGTTAGCTGTCTAAAGGCGATTACTTCAAACCGCCCGTATCTGGTATCCATGTGAATAGCCATCTCACGGCTGACGATCCGTTCATTTTGCATTCTATAAGCCACCAGATCCTTGATGGAAATGATCTTCAGATCATGCTTCTCAGCTATCTTAATCAACTGAGGTAGTCTCGCCATGGATCCGTCCTCGTTCAATATTTCCACTAAAACTCCTGCAGGAGCATAACCGGCCATCTGTGCAAGATCGATCGTTGCTTCGGTGTGGCCTGATCGACGGAGGACTCCCCCGCTCTTAGCTCTTAGTGGAAAAATATGGCCAGGCCTGGCAAAGTCTGTTGGCTTTGTTTTGGTATCAATCAAAGCTTTAATACCCTGGGCCCGGTCATAGGCTGATATCCCCGTAGTGCAACCCTGTCCTATCAGGTCAATGGAGACCGTAAAGGCAGTTTCATGCAATGCGGTATTCTCATTGACCATCATGGTCAGATTTAGATCGTCTGCGCGGTTTTCATCGATGGGTGAGCAGATCAATCCCCGGCCATGGGTGGCCATGAAATTTATGATCTCCGGAGTAATACACTCTGCCGCACAGATGAAATCTCCCTCATTTTCCCGGTCCTCATCGTCAACGACTATGATCACCTGGCCCTGTCGGATCGCATCAACGGCCTCCGAAATTGTATGTAGTTGAAACCTTTCAGCTTCTTTTTGGTGGCTGCCAGACATTACTTTTAATTCCATAGATATATTTAAAAAAGCCTTGCAAAAGGGCCCAATTCATTACGTTGAAATAACGGATGTTTCGAAGGATCCCAATCCTCAGCCCCACCGTTCCTAAAATTCGGTCAAGGAGCGGAAGAACTATCAACCATAGTACCAGGGATACAAACAAAAATTGATAGGTAATGGTTGTTCCCGTAATTACTAGGATTGTAAGACCTGCCAGGGCGAAGATAATGAAAAAGGGGCCGCACCAACGAAGGACTTTATGGGAGAAAAAGCTAAACCCCAAAGCATTTACGGGTGGAAACCACAGGTCAAAGAAGTGGACCATATTTTGAAAATTCCCTGAGGAGATCCTCCTTTTTCTTTTGTACTCTTCCTTCTGTTCTACCCCTACCTTTTCGTAGCAGACAGCATCCTCCTCATTGATCGCCAGCCCTCCATCTGCATATCCCTTCATTGTTATGTAGAAGTCATCAACCAAAAAGGTGGGCGGTACGGGATGATAACTTGAGGCTCTGATGCAATAGCAACCGCCAAAAGGACCCATCATTATTCCAGTAGCCTTGCTTACCCAGGTTTTTAGACGACCTTCCATTTCTATATACATTCCTTCCGATGCACTAATCCCTCCTTCGGTGGTGCCGATACTTTTCATAGTCGCATCCACCAAAAAGACTTCAGGATTTTTGAAGTGCTTTACCATTTCTACTAAGCAATTGGGGTCCAACATAACAGAGGCGTCAGTCATAAAAAGGATACTCTCCTCAAAGCCATCGAGGGAGGACGCTTTGTC
>JABDJM010000264.1 GCA_013002475.1 Saprospiraceae bacterium
TAAAAGAGGCTTTTGAAAAGCGGACCCGGATGTACAATTCTATGAGGGAATACCTAAATGCTAAAGGATATCTTGAAGTAGAAACGCCCATTCTTCAGCCCCTCTATGGAGGAGCTCTTGCAAGGCCATTTAAGACTCATCATAACACATTGGACATGACTCTCTATATGAGAATTGCCAATGAGTTATATCTGAAGAGACTCATCGTCGGTGGCTTTGATGGAGTTTATGAGTTTTCTAAGGATTTTCGGAATGAAGGAATGAGCCGTTTTCATAATCCGGAGTTTACTCAGATAGAATTGTATGTCGCCTATAAGGACTATGAGTGGATGATGAATCTTGTAGAAGAAATGGTTGAGAAAGTGGCCATTGCTGTAAACGGAAAAACTCAGGTCCAGGTGGGTGAAAATGTAATTGATTTTAAAAGACCCTGGAAGCGATATTCCATGTACGAAGCCATCGAGCATTTTACCGGAATTGATATTTCAGCAATGGACGAGGAGCAGTTAAGAACGGTTTGCCGTGAGTTACATGTATCGATTGATGAATCCATGGGAAAAGGAAAGCTAATTGACGAGATCTTTGGCGAAAAATGCGAAGGTCAATTGATCCAGCCGACCTTTATTACTGATTACCCAATTGAAATGTCTCCTTTGGCAAAAAAACATCGAACAAAAGATGGACTTGTTGAACGCTTTGAGGCTATTTGCAATGGAAAAGAGATCTGCAATGCCTTTTCCGAGTTGAATGATCCTATCGATCAGCGCGAGCGTTTCGAGGCCCAACTTGAGCTTGGTAAAAGAGGGGATGAAGAAGCCATGGTTCTTGATGAAGATTTTCTTCGGGCTCTTGAATATGGTATGCCACCTACAGCCGGATTGGGTATTGGAATGGACCGGCTTGCCATGATCATGACGAACTCAAACTCTATCCAGGATGTTCTTTTCTTTCCTCAAATGAAACCTGAAAAGGTCCAAACAAATGAAAATGTTGAAGCTTAGACTAGTTTTTTTCCTAGCAATTCTCTCGGGCTTGATGGCCTGCAAAAAGGATTCTTCGGTTGCAACCATTGAGGATGAACCAATAGTCGAGGAGACTTTTCCTGAAGATGTTTTTACCGTACCGGACTCTACTGGGGCCCTGATCCTTACAGAGTCCCAATTGGCCCTGAAGCGTCATCTTGGAGACCCTAATCAAAATGCTCAAGTGGCGACACTAATTACTGCAGAAGACCTGATATCACTCTACCCAACCTCAATGGGGGACCTGAGCTTATTCGATCAGGGAGGCGAGATATCCGAAAGCCTTGGTCAACCTGCAACGCTCACCCGGACCATTTACCGAAAGGGAAACAATGTCGCTAGAGTAAATCTAATAGACACCGGTGGACATCCGGGTTCGCTCCTTGCAACTGCTCACTGGGGACCAAGAGGGATCCACAGAGAAGCTGAAAATTTACTAGAACAAACGAGAACCTTTCGTGGCTTTCCTGCCTTTCAGCGATGGTTGCCAAAACTCCAGCAAAGCAACTTTGAATACGTAATTGACAACAGGTTTGTGGTCAGTATTCAGGGAAAAAATATTGACATGGCCCAGGTTGAGGAAATTGCCAAATTCCTGAGCCCGGCGAAGATCCGCAGGCTTGCAAAAAAGTAAAAAGTCTGCTTTTTCTGGGAAAAGGATCCTCTGGGTCATCACTGGCATAATTTTCCTTTTTCTAGCCAGTCAGATCAGCATTCAGCCTACCGTAAACGGACTTGAAATTCCTATTACCGGGCAAACTCTAGCTGTCATATTGCTAGCTTATTTTTTGCCAAAATACGATGGTGCAGTTTCCCTTTTTGGATATTTATTGCTCGCTGCCCTAGGCGTTCCCATCCTTTCAGAATTTTCCGGCGGCTGGGAGAAATTTACAGGAGGAAGTGCTGGGTTTTTACTTGGGTTTTTCGTGGCAACACTGCTTGTAAGTTTCTTGAAAGATCTTTCTTTCTCCTCTGTTTTTTTCAAAGGATTCTTGATAAATCTTTTAGGGACATTGCTGATTCTCTTCTTAGGAAATCTATGGCTGATCTTCAATTATGGCTTTTCCGATGGACTCTCATATGGTTTTTTTCCATTTTGGCCAGGAGCTATGATAAAGGTCCTCTTTGGAACTTTTGCCATCTACTTTTGGGAAGGAAAGTAGCTTGAAAAGGCTGATTAAATCTTGGCAATAAGGTTCAGATTACCTTTTACTTTATCACCTACGTTGACAAGCATGTCGGCCTCTAAAGGTAGGAAGATATCTACCCTGGATCCAAACTTTATGAATCCCATTTCCTCACCCTGTGTAACCTCGTCACCTTCCTTTAAGTAGTTAATGATTCGCTTGGCAACGGCACCAGCTATTTGGCGAAGTAGAATCTCGGTTTCTCCTGTATCGATCACTACAGTTGTTCGCTCATTTTCTAGTGAACTTTTGGGTTTCCAGGCGGCCAAATATTTACCCTTATGATGTTTGTAGTAATTCACTTTTCCACTTACGGGATTGCGATTGACATGCACATTCAAAGGGCTCATAAAAATTGAAACCTGCAACCTCTTGTCCTTGAAATATTCGGGTTCTTCAGTCTCCTCAATGACTACGACTTTCCCATCAGCAGGTGCATACACCAATCGGTGATTTTTACTGATGATATCACGTTTTGGATCTCGAAAAAACTGTAGGACAAGGATTAAAAGTCCGAGACAAAGAATGATTATTGGGATAGTCAGAAAAGGAAAGAAAAAGGAACCAACAAAACCTATGATCAGTAAGAAAACTGAACTCACAATTATGATCTTTTTCCCCTCTTTATGAAAGTGCATCCGCGTATTGCTTTGGTATTGAAATAGCAAATCTAGGCTTTTTCAGGTTACCGGATCAACAAAAGATAACTGGTTACAAAAGGCATCATAAAAATAAATCCGTCAAACCTGTCGAGTATTCCCCCATGCCCTGGCAACAAGCTTCCGCTGTCCTTTTTTCCAAGACTCCTTTTGAGCATAGATTCAACCAGGTCACCAAAAGATCCAAACACGCTTATGATCACACTTAGGCCTAACCAATCAGCTAAACTCATTTGGTTATATACCTTAAATAAAACAGCTGCAAGAGCCAGGGAAACAAGTAATCCACCGAGGCTACCTTCCCAGGTTTTTTTTGGAGAGATCCTGGGGAACAGAGGCGTCTTTCCCAATTTTGAACCGACAAAATATGCACCCGTATCATTAGCCCAAGTCAATAGTAATAGGCTAAATATTATGGTGGATTGAAATTGATTTTCCTGAAAGGCGAGGACATTTACCAATGCAAACGGAACTCCAATATAGATCACCGATAAAATTATGAGGCCCAGATTTGAAAAAGGTTTCTCACTTCTTGTGTATAACTCGTAAATAAAAGCGAGAAAAATAATTGGGAAAACAAGTAATAGTGAAAGTGCCAAAAGCCGGTCAGGCCTGGCAACCCAACCTAAATGTATTGCTGCCAAAAAGAGGAAAGGGGCCATCCCCAGCACCACTCCTAAAATCTTGCGTACAAGGTCTCTTTTCTTTTGTGGTTGATTGAGGGTCAGGCCAAGGAATTCCCAAAGGCAAAGACCATTTATCACGGCAAACAAAATGGTGAACGGATACCTGCCACCAAAAAGTCCACCCATCATGATCAGGACAAAAATAACGGCAGTTGCAATTCTTTTAGTTAGGCCTTTCATGATCTATTAAGCAGAATTTTTTGATCCTTTCGATAAAAGAAAATACCCACATAGGAAAGCTAAAGTAGTGAAAATGATAGTCTGCCAAACTTCAGGGAGTTGCACTTGACTCACATCGATCTCTTTGTCTGTCTGAACTAAAAAATAGACTCCAATTAATTGGAAACTATTGTTGACAAAATGTCCCCAAATAGCCAGCCATAAGGATCCGGTCCAGAGAAAAATGTAACCTAAGATGACCCCTAAAAAAAATCGGGGGACGAACCCTTCAAACTGCATGTGAATTGCACTGAAAAAAAATGCAGCCAGCAAAACTCCAATGTGCTTGTTTTTTAACCAGCGAGAGAAATATTGCTGGAGATGTCCTCTGAATATTAACTCTTCGCCTATAGCTGGAATGACAGCAATAACAATCAAACTATATAGCAAGTCAAAGGG
>JABDJM010000304.1 GCA_013002475.1 Saprospiraceae bacterium
GCCGATCCCTACTGCGTAAACAAGGTTCCAAACGGATGAAAGAATAAGTACAACCAGCATGATGAATACTTCCTGCCTCGGCATGTAGGGAATTGCTTTTAAGCCTTTGTAGTCCATTACGCCAATTCCTACGGTGATCAAGATCCCTGCAAGGACTGCTGCTGGAATTTTTGAGGCAATAGGCCCAAGTGCCAAGAGGATAACAAGCAGCAACACTCCTGCCATCATTCCTGAAAGCTTGGTCTTTCCTCCGGAATTGATATTCACCACAGTACGTATCGTTGCTCCCGCTCCCGGGATACCCCCAAAGAAAGCGGCTATACTATTCCCTATTCCCTGACCTATCAATTCCTGGTTTGGTCTGTGTTTTGTCTTGGTCATATTATCTGCCACGACCGAAGTCAAAAGACTATCAATCGCTCCCAACAGGGCTAGTGTTATGGCTGTAAATATATAGGGGCTTATACTGGCTAATGAAAAGCCAGTGATTATTTCAATATTCGGAATCGGTAAGCCCGAAGGTATTTGTTCAATAGGCCGGTAATCCAGATTAAAGGCCACGGCAATCCCGGACATCACCAATAAGGCCACCAAGGTACTGGGAACCTTTTTTGTTATCCTTTTGAACCCGTAAATGATAAAAATCGTCCCCAAGGCTAGGAGCACTTCCAACCAGTTAATATTTTGTAATGCCCTAGGTAGTACCTTAATAGACCCCAAAATTCCGGATGCTTCTTTTGCTGCGAGAGTCTGAGATTCCTGATCTATTTGGGCGGGAGTGATCTGCTCTGCCCTCTTGATGGTCTCTCTAAAATCCTCCAGCACCAAAATCCCCTCTCCAGCTTCATCCTTTAGGATGTTGTCCAAAATTATCTCTTCGGCAAAAGGTTTAAACTTATTTACATAATCAAGATCCTCCTTGGGGTAATATCCCAAAGCAGGAAGGATTTGGGTAATTAAGATTATCACTCCTATCGCGGTCATGAATCCTGAAACTACAGGATAAGGAATGTATCTGATATACTTTCCGATCCCCATAAACCCGAGACCTATCTGCAGAAGTCCTGCTAGAAGGAAAACGGTAAGAATGGCTGGCAGTGCTTTTGAAACATCTCCGTCAAAGGATGCTACAATCCCTGCAATGATCACCATACTGACCGCCGTCATTGGGGCCGTTGGTCCAGAGATCTGAGTATTGGTTCCTCCAAAGAGTGCGGCAAAAAAGCTAATGAAAATTGCTCCGTAAAGTCCGGCGGAAGGTCCGAGCCCGGAACTTACACCGAAAGCAAGCGCAAGCGGCAGTGCTACTATTCCTGCAGTAATACCTCCAAAGAGATCTCCCCTGAAGTGTTTAAAGTCAAATCCGAATCGTTGAAGCATCCTTTTACCTGTTTAGCTAGCGAAGATAGTAATACTACCCAAAACTCGGGTAACACTATATTCTTTTAGGAGTTTAGTATTTTTGGTATGGATTTCAACTCAAATACTGATGAGCGGGCACGGAATACGCTTCAATATCACCCCGGAGCTTTTTCACCGGGACCCCCAGGCAACTCCCTATGGACAACGCTTGCTCTCAAACAGCATAGAGCTCATCGACGAACTGGGGATTGAAAAATTCACTTTTAAGAAGCTTGCTCTCGAAATAGATTCCACTGAGGCATCTGTCTACAGATATTTTGAGAATAAGCATAAGCTGCTGCTATACCTATCTTGCTGGTATTGGGAATGGGTCTACTACCTACTTGACATCAATCTGAAGAATATTGAAGACCCGAAAAGAAGACTGGATATTACCATCCATAATATTGTGAATGCATCCTCAGAATCTCCCTTGACCGAATATATCAACGAAAATCTTCTTCACAAGGTGGTAATTAAGGAATCAACCAAGGCTTACCATATTCATAATGTGGATGAGGAAAACAAGGAGGGTTATTTTATCAGTTATAAAGTGCTTGTAGGCAAAGTCTCTGGAATAATTTCGGAGATGAACCCAAGCTTTCCCTATCCAAAAATGCTAGCCAGCAATCTTTTTGAAATGGCAAACAACCAGATCTATTTTGCTGAGCATCTTCCAAAATTGACAGATATAAAGGATCGAAAAAAGAAATATGATGATCTGGAAGAAGCGATGAAATATTTCGTTTATAGACTCCTGGAATGACTCATTTCCACCAAGGTTTTTTTCCTCTTTTCAATTAATCTAACAAGGGGGAGAAAGATATCTTTGCACTACGAAAATGAAAGATCAACTTAAAATCCTGGGAGGCTTCATCGTCCTGGCCATAATCCTGAGATTCTTTTCCTTTTTCCCCACCATAATAGATCATGATGAATCTACTTATCTGGTTTTAGAAGCGATGACTATTCATTTCTAAAAACAAAAGATAGAGCGTAAAAAATTTAATATTGAAATGTAGGCGAGTTATTTTTATCTATCTCTCATAAGAGATGTTAGATCTCCTACCCAAACTCTTCCATAGTATTGACAATCCTAAATGGAATTTCAAGACGAGACCAATATTTAGCGCTGTTAAGCCTATTGCTAATTGTTACAGGGGTATGTATTTGTTTAGGAGAAATGATCTTGCGAGGAGAAGAGCCAAGAAGGGCCATTGTGACCCTTGAAATGATTTACAACCATGATTATTTAAAACCAACTCTGCATGGAGTCCCGTACTACAATAAGCCCCCACTATTTAATTGGATCTTAGTTGGGGTGCACAGTCTCTTTGGGCATTTGGATAATTGGGCCTTACGCACCCCATCGATTATCGCATATTTCCTTACGGGAGCGGGTATTTTTGAGGTTTGCAAAAGATATATAAACACGAGAGTAGCCGTTCTTGCCTCACTTTTCTATCTCACTAATCCGACCTTATTATTCTTTGGGACTGTTCTTTCAGGCGAACTGGACCTATTATATAGTCTGGTAGTAGCGACCCAGATAATTATCATCTTCATTTTCCATGAAAAAAAGAAGCTTCTACCGCTTTTTGTTTTTTCCTACATGTTTATGGCTTTTGGCCTGATGTTGAAAGGGGCACCCTCAATTTTATTTCAAGGCCTAACACTTTTGATTGTATTTTTTAATTCCTCAACCTGGAAGTCTCTTTTTAGTTGGCAGCATTTTACAGGGCTAGTTACAGGAGGCACCATATTGTTCCTTTACTTCTTTTCCTATTCAAATGATGGTGGTGATGGCATGACATATTTTTTAAACCTATTTCAGGAAGCGTCAAAAAAATCAATCCTGGAGGCTAAAGGCTGGGAATTTTTCACTCACTTTCTTTCTTTTCCATTTGCCCAATTAATAGAATTTCTTCCTTGGTCATTACTACTCCTTTTTGCTGTAAGAAATAAAAAAAGGGCACCATTCAGGCAAAACAAGTTGGTGTGGTTTTCAGTCTTATTTATAGCAATAAACATTTTGCCCTACTGGCTTTCTCCAGGGACTAAAACACGGTACCATTACATGTTTATTCCCTATGGAATGATCGTTCTCGCGTATCTGTACGATCAGTTTTCGAACATTCCCCTGAGGTATGCTTTATGGTTGATATTTACTTTGGCTGTGGGTAGACTCGCATATTCTCTATTCATCATACCTTATCAGGTGGAGAATCTAAATACAGAAATAAAATACCTGGAGATCGCGGATGATCTTTTACAAAAAACAGAAGGGAAGGAGTTAAGATTCGGGGGTATACCGGATACCATATTGTTAAATAACCCCGTAGCCCTGCTCACGGGACAATCTAAGGAGGTTTATATTCCGCCCGAAATACCATATAGCGTTGCACTTAAATTGATGCGAAATAAGGGCCAGCCATTTGTTTATGATTTTCCTTTTCAAAAAGGCGTTTTCTACCTGTGTGAAAAGGAAGATATTTTAAAAATGAACCCGGAAATAATCAAAGAGTACCCAGGTTGGTTTGGCCAGGAGGTGGTATTGTGCAAATTCCATTAAGACAAAAAAATCAAGGGTCTCCCCCTGTAAATAATTTAGTCGGCAGTTCACCCATCCATGGGCACCTAGGAATTAGGAATAATCTATATTAGGGTTCAACTTAAGACCATCATGAAAACAATTCACTTCCTTTTACTAGCACTTACATTTTCCTTCTTATCTACTCTTTCTGCCCAGGATCCCGTTCCAAAAAAGGATAACAGTGCAAATGAATACTTCAAACCGTTAACCTGGCGAAGTATTGGCCCATTCCGTGGCGGTCGATCGGTGGCGGCCTGTGGAGTGAAAGATGACCCGTTGACTTATTACATGGGAACTACAGGAGGAGGTCTTTGGAAAACAGATGATGCAGGCCAACACTGGAATAATATTTCTGATGGATATTTCAAAACTGGTTCCGTTGGTGCCGTAGCTGTAGCCACTGGCAACACCAATATCGTCTATTGCGGCATGGGTGAACACGCCATCAGAGGTGTAATGACCCACCATGGAGATGGTGTCTACAAATCAATGGATGCCGGGAAAACCTGGAAGCATTTAGGCCTTGAGAAAACGCAACATATCTCCAGAATAATCATTAACCCTGATGATCCAAATGTGGTATATGTCGCTGCACAAGGAGCCCTATATAGTCCTTCTGAAGAACGAGGGATCTATAAATCTATGGACGGTGGAAAAACCTGGAAGAAAACTCTTTTCATAAATAAGAATACAGGCTGTTCTGAGTTGAGTATGGATGCCAAAAATCCCAATATTCTTTATGCAGCCATGTGGCATCATCAAAGAGTACCCTGGAAAGTGATCAGTGGCGGATCAGGCAGTGGATTGTATAAATCAACTGATGGAGGTGAAACATGGAATACCATTCATGAGGGTTTGCCGGAGGAAAAAGGAAAAATGGCCATTGCTGTAGCACCTTCAAATTCTGACAAAGTCTATGCACTCATCGAAAGTGACAGCAACAAAGATTTGGGTGGCCTTTTCGTTTCAAATAATGCAGGAAAAAGTTGGAGTCGGATTAGTGATGACAATCGGCTGACCCAAAGATCTTGGTACTACATTGAAGTTTTTGTAGATCCGGTTAACGAGAACATGGTTTATGTACTTAGTGCCCCTTGCCTGCGAAGCATGGATGGCGGCAAAAGCTGGGATCGAATTACAGGGACACATGGGGATTACCATGACCTATGGATCAACCCTGACAACCCAAAAAATTTATGCATTGCCAATGATGGTGGAGCGGCAATTAGCTTTAATAGAGGGAAGTCCTGGTCCACTCAAAGTAACATGCCTACTGCCCAGATATACCGAGTTAATGTTGACAACCATTTTCCCTATCGGATCTATGGAGGGCAGCAGGATAATTCATCCATCAGGATCTCCAGCCGGCAACTGGGAAGTTGGGGTATCCAACAACAAAGCTGGGAACCGTCTGCTGGAGGTGAATCCGCTTTCCTCGCTTTTGACCCTGACAATCCCAGATATGTCCTTGGCGGTTCATATCTCGGGACCATTGAAGTCCTGGATACGGAAGCAGGTGCCGGTACAAACATCATGGCCGCTCCTATCCAGTATTTAGGCATGGAGGCCAGGGAGATGAAGTATCTCTTCAATTGGAATGCACCAATCATTTGGTCTCAGCACGAGCCCAATACCTATTACCATGCAGCGCAATATTTATTGCGCACCCGGGACATGGGACAAACCTGGGAGGAGGTCTCCCCTGATCTTACCCGCAACCAGGATGATAAACAAGGAAATGGAGGTGGCCCCTATACTAACGAAGCTGTTGGTGCCGAAAATTATGGGACCATTAGTTATGTGGCTGAATCACAACATGAGAAAGGGGTGATTTGGACCGCTAGTGATGATGGCCTGGTACAGTTAACAAAAGACGGTGGAGAAAATTGGACTAATGTAACCCCGAAGGGAATGCAGGAATGCCTGGTGAATGCCATTGATGTTTCACC
>JABDJM010000309.1 GCA_013002475.1 Saprospiraceae bacterium
TAAAACCTTCTGAAATAGATTATATGTATTTACCAGCTTCAGGTTGGGATAAGATGGGAAGTTCTCTGGGATTTCTTTCTGACGCCAGTCGCTGGGATAATGATGACCTTGATCAGGACAAGATCGCACGCGGGTATGTGTACATAGAAAGTTCTGATGTGATGGTAAAGAAAAAAAGGATGCAGCTTTTGGTCCAACTGTTGAATCCTCATTTCAGCCAAAAGATCAAAGTTTATCATGACCCTCTTGCTGGGGAAACTGCCTCAATCGGTATTGCTGGTGTAAAAGTAGCTGGAGGATTGGATAAGTCTTACTATGTGAAAAAGGAGAGTGCCAAGGCCGCTGTAAGATTGAAAAAGAAGGATTATTCGGATGAATTCCGAGGCTTTTATAGCTCTTGCAAAACAGTTTCAAAAATGGAACCAAAGTGGAAAGAATTTGCCACGCATGTGCATGCTTACGCTACTAAGTGTAACTAACCCACTTCTTATAGAATAAAAAAAGGCGGCTTGAGATTCAAGCCGCCTTTTTTATTTTGAATTAACACCCTTCGCACCACCAAATCGAGATCCTGCTTCCCTCTTCTGTTTTTTCAACCACCAGGTTGCTATACGGATCATCCTTGTTGACCAAGAAATATTTTCCATCCTCCCGATGGCTGATACCATCCACTCGGAACACCTTTGTCATGATCATGAGAGCTTCCTGTAACATTACCCCATGCATATCCAACTCAAAGACTTCACAGTCGTAATTGAAGAAGTGCGTATAAGTTAAGTTGCCTTTTGGAGTCACTACTTTTTCATCGAAGATCTCTTCTTCACCAGGTTCGGTGATCACGGCACCCTGATAATGATCTAGCAGATAATGGGTAAAAATATCCCCAGGGCTGTCACCCTTTTTACTTCTTATAGGGATTATTTTTGAAAGGTATCCATCAAATACATAGCCTTGGAGCCCTTCATATTCAACCTGGACCCAATTCCCATGGAGGCTTTCACCTTTGTGGTATGTATAAGAGTCCTCTGAAGGAGCATAATCCGGTACGAGAGCCACTTTATGAGTTCGAGATTCAGTTTGATCCATTAAGATTTGGATCACCGATCCTCTTGGGATCATAGCCAAAACTTTCGCATCCTGATGCGGCTCAGAACGGAGGTTTAAAAAAGATGCCCAGGAGAAGAGGCGGTCTCCTTCCGCATAATGGACTTTGTTCGAGGAGGGCTCAGTGTTTGCCTGAGAAAAATTAATTGCAAAAAATGAAAGTAAGCCGAAAATTAAGATGTTCTTTTTCATGACGAAGATTTTTGATTCGCCAATAAAACTACAGGCACCCCAGCCCAGAAAAAGGTCCTGATTAGGATCCGTTCAGGATTCCCTAGAATTCGTATGAAAGTCAGGTTTTAGTAGATCTCAAAAACTCATTTGCAGTCCACTCGATGGTCTGCTGCACAGGTCTGTAGCTAAAATGAAAAAGAGAGCGGGACTTTTGATTGTCAAAAAGGAAGGTACTCATCGCAGTTTTGGCAGTTTCCCGGGTTAGCAAGGGCTGTCCTCCAAATAAACGGGCCTTTATGGCCTCGGTTCGCCAGGCCAAATTTGCCATGAACGGCGTGGCTTCGGTCTTTGGTGGATTCACGCCGAGGGCTGAGGCCATGCTCCCAAAAAAGTTTTTGAAACTCAGGTTCTCTGCATTTACAATGATGCGCTCTCCCTCCAGACCACTTTCCATAGCCAAAATGGCGATCTCAGCGACATCCCGAACATCCACAAAACCAGTTCCCCCAATAGGATAAAACTTTTGTCCTTCAAAAATCCTTTTGAAAAATCGGGGAGGCCCCTGATCCCAATTCCCAGGACCAAGGATCACTGAAGGGTTGATCATTATTGTGGAAAGCCCTTCTGCCTGGCCCCGCCAGACTTCCAACTCGGCCTTATGTTTTGTTCGACCATAATGGCTTACAAATTTCGTCTCTGCCCACTTGGCATTTTCGTCCACTTCTTTTGTCCCCAGCACCCGCCCCAAGGCAGCGATAGAACTCACATGTAATATCCTTTTCACCCCTTGCGCAAGTGCCATATTCACCAGCAAAGCCGTTCCTTCAACATTTACCTTTTTCATTTCTTGCTGCAGGGCCGGATGATAACTTACAATGGCAGCGCAATGATAGATCTCGTCAATGTTTTTACAGGCTTCAAATAATCCATCCTGGTCCAGGATGTCCGAAACTTGCCAGTCAACTTTTTCAGCAACATCTTTGACCAATTCCATTGAACTGTCGGATCGACGTAAAGCAATAATTTGCCCGGCTTCGCGATTTACCAGCCGACGAAGTAAATGCGATCCCAGAAATCCAGTAGCTCCGGTTACCAAGATTTTTTTCATGTCATCTGATTTTTTGGATAAAAGAAAATACCGGCGCAATGATCTCTCTCACTTCCCGTCGAACTACTTAATACATTATTCACTCCTTTGATTTTTAAGAAAGCCAAAAGGGCCATCAATAATGATTCCTTTTGGTCAATAACAAAGGTATCGGGAAGTTGGATCTCATTAGTTATGTTTGACCGAAGGGCAT
>JABDJM010000310.1 GCA_013002475.1 Saprospiraceae bacterium
GACTATTACTTTCTTTCCACGAGAGAATTTATCAGCCGGGTCCAAAAGGAAGAGTTCCTTGAGTGGGAGGAAGTGTATGAAGACCAATTCTACGGAACCTTACGATCTGAGGTAGACCGAATATGGGCAAACAAAAAAAGCATTGTTTTTGATATAGAGGTAAACGGCGCCACTAACCTAAAAGAGTATTACGGCTCCAGGGCTCTGGCCGTATTTATCAAACCTCCTTCCCCTGAAGTTCTGTTTGAAAGGCTCAAAAAACGAAAAACGGAAACTGAGAAAAGCCTGCAAAGGCGTAAAGCCCGCGCTGCAAGGGAGTTAAAATTTGAGAATTCATTTGACACGGTCTTGCTAAATGACGACCTTGCGACAGCTTTAGAAGATGCTGAGAAGATAGTTCGCTATTTTCTTGAATTGGATGCTACCGAGAAAACGTAATCATGGAAACCATTAGTACCCGCGGGATCAGGGTGAGTGTACATCCCGCATTCAAAAAGGAACATTCCGAGCCCAAACAGGGCCAATTTGTCTTTTCTTACGAAGTCATTATCAAAAATGAATCACATCAGCCTGTTCAGCTACTCAGCAGGCATTGGTATATCTTTGATTCCTCAGGAGTTAAACGAGAAGTCGTTGGTGATGGAGTAATAGGTGAGCAACCTATCCTGGAGCCCGGACAAGAGCACCACTACCAAAGCTGGTGCCCATTGATGACTGATATGGGTTCTATGTCTGGTACCTATACTATGAAGAATCTGGAAAGCGGAGAAAGGTTTGAGGCTAACATTCCGAAATTTCAGCTTATCGCACCCTACAAACTTAGCTAAATGAAAAAGGCGTCATTCCAATGGAATGACGCCTTTTAAAAAAGTGAGAAAGGACCAATTTTACCCCCCAATAAAAAGGTCCTCCCCACTAGTTTAAGGTCACTTCTGACCTTAAGATTTTTGCATTATATCCCTAATATTAATCGATGACTAAAGGGGGGCATCGAAGGGGGGAAGCAAAAACCAATTCTTTTGGTTTTTAAGGTTGTAGCGAGTAAGGGGTGCCAGCTTTACCCCCCAGTTAACTGGCCCCGCTCACTACGGCAAGACCCGAGGGTCCTACTTCTTAATTGTCGTTTATTCAATGTGTTACTGGGAGAGGAAAGCTTGAGGGTTCAAGTGTAAGGCCTGTTTTCTCAGTTTGTCTCCTAGACATTACCTGTTTTTCAATAATTATGCCATTAGGCGGATGCATACTTCCGGACCTTACTGCCCTCGACCGGAACATCCAATGTTTTGTCGTTATTCTTAACGGCCAGAAGATCGTTGTACACCTTTTTGTACTCCGCATAATCCGTAAACTCCTGAAAAGGGATGGTTCTATCCAATCCGAAATGAAGGAGAATCTGGAAGCACAGGTTGTTCTCTTTGTAGTAGAACTTTGTGATCAGATTTTGGATTTCAGAGCCATTGATTTGCGTTACATTTTCCATGTTATTCAGGATTTATCTTCTGATTACATAGGAGGTGGCAATTTTGAATCCAGAAATACCCTACACTTTCTCCTGGCGATAAGATATGTGACATAGTTATTGGCTTAGATGAGGCAGAAAGGCCGGATTAATAAGGCTTTGCACGTCAATTTGTCAGCATTTTTGGGCTGGCATGTCCTTTGGGATAGAGGTCCAGGAACGAGTTTTTTAACAGAAAAAGCCAAAACATGCAAAAAGGGCAGATATCCGTACAAACGGAGAATATTTTTCCCATTATCAAGAAGTTTCTTTATTCAGATCAGGAGATCTTCCTTCGGGAGTTGGTTTCCAATGCGATCGACGCAACTTCTAAATTGAAAACTCTCAGTTCGAGGGGAGATTTCAAAGGGGAGCTTGGGGACCTGACACTCCAGATCGATCTGGATGAAAATGCAAAAACCCTCACCATAAGTGACAGAGGGATCGGGATGACCGAGGAGGAAGTTTTAAAATATTTGAATCAGGTCGCCTTTTCCAGTGCAGAATCATTCTTGAAGAAATACAAGGATGACTCGAATATCATAGGTCATTTCGGTCTTGGATTTTACTCAGCATTTATGGTAGCGGACAAGGTGGAAGTGATCACCAAGTCTTATAAAAAAACCAAAAAGGCGGTTAAATGGACTTGTGATGGTAATCCGGAGTTTTCTCTTGAACCCCATGATAAAAAAGACCGCGGGACGGATATCGTTTTGCACATTTCAGAGGATGGAAAAGAATTTCTGGACAGGTCAAGAGTTGAAACACTGCTGAACAAATATTGCCAATTTCTACCCTTTGAGATCCAGTTTGGGGAAAAAACGGAAACGGTATGGGAAGGTGAAGGAGATGATCGAAAAAGTGAGGAGGTCACTAAGGCGAATATCATCAACAATCCGAAGCCGGCCTGGAAAAAATCTCCCCGTTCTTTGAAGGAGCAGGACTATAAGGATTTTTATAATGAACTATACCCCTTCTCCACTC
>JABDJM010000382.1 GCA_013002475.1 Saprospiraceae bacterium
GGTGCCATTAAATTGACTGAGGAGAACGAAGTGATCCGCACTGGAGGCATCGAATACACAGTTAAGGATGGTATTATTTTTAACTGCGATGAATTGCTGGAGGATGTCAGAAAAATGGTGAAGGAAGCCAAAGGTGAAGAGGATTTTGAAATATCCCAACCAGGAATGGAGAAGCCAAAGAGTTAGACTGTATTGGTCAATTAGGCTATAAATGAGGGAGTTATCATAGTTTCCCCAAAGTGGTAAGTCACATCTCAGTCGCGCCATGTGTTAAAATTTCCCAGCCTCTGTAACGTTTCATTAACTCATTCGACTATCTTATAGAATGACCCGGGAAACATTTGAAACCAATATCCTGCCCCTTCAGAACCGCATGTTCCGGTATGCTATGAGCAGGGTCTTTGATAATCAGATGGCAAGGGACATTGTACAGGATTCCCTAGTAAAACTTTGGAACCAACGAGATGACCTGGACAAGGTCAAGAACCTTGAGGCTTGGTGCATTCGAATTACCAGGAACACCACAGTAGACAAGCTAAGAGCCAAAGATTTTCAGAATTTACCCCTTGATGATTTTGAAAAGGTGGGCTTAAACTATCTTCCTGAAAACGGCACCATAACCAGAGACTTAATTTCCAAGGTCCAAAACCTTATCGAAAAATTGCCTGCCACTCAAAAGGAGATTTTTAGGTTAAGAGAGATCATGGGATACTCAAACAAAGAAATAGAAGAACTCATGCTTCTGAATGAAAGCCAGGTGAAGGTGAACCTTTTTCGGGCTCGGAAAAAAATTCGTAAAGAGTTAAATGATTTGATCAATTATGGAATCAGTAGCTAATTCAAAACTCATTGAGAAATATTGGAAGGGGGAGACGACCCAGCATGAGGAGAAAATGCTAAAGTGGTTGGTTGTCGAAAATCCCGAACTGTTCACCGAAAAGGACAGGGATTACTTTCAAAGTTTAGTTTCCTTTGATGATACAGGGATGGACAAGGAGTTTACAATGAAGGACATCCTGCCAAATGAGGGAACAAGTACAAAAAGAACAGCACTGTTAACATGGATCCCCAGGATGGCAGCTGCTGGAATTTTACTAACAGGGTTGATCTGGTTTTTTAGTGTGAAGGAATCAAAACAAACTGTCCTTGCAAACTCGGAAATGCAATTGGCTTATGAACAAGCACAGGAAGCATTGTTACTGGTTTCAAATAAGATGGCAAAAATGAACAGCATCAATAATGCACTGATAAAATTCGACGAGACTCAGGCTAAAATAAAATCATCCACCTATAAATAATCCTTAGTAATGAAAAATTTAATCGCACTTATTGGTTTTTTGTTGATCTCTGCGGTGGGTATTTCCCAAAGCAATATCATCGACAAGTATTTTGCAGACCAACAATCCGACCCGGCCACAACAAAACTTAATGTGGCGAAAAAATCCTTCGAACTTTTTCAAACAATTGAAACGAAAAAGGAAGTAGAGCAACAAATTATTTCCTCACTTCAAAAGTTGGATGGAATCAAAGGCCTCTTCAGAGAAAACAAAGATGGGGGATTAGAAATTTATCGTACAGCCGATGGGCAAATCAAATTTGATGATGCCTATGCAGAGTTAATGTCCTTCCAGCATGAAGACAACCTGGGCCAATTCCTAATCCGTGAGGAAGGAGAGTTGATCCTTGAGCTAGCAGTCATGTTTGCTTCAGGAAATGATCTTGGCGTAGTTACCATTTTCGGTGAAATAGACCTGAAAAGCATAACCTCACTAGCTAAGGCGATCGAAAATAATGGTAAAGCCTGGTTTGAGGTTTTTGAAAATATTGCTGCTGAAGAGATCGTCTTCTCGGGCAATGCTCAGAACAGAGAAAACAACAATAGTGGAATTCTGAGCGAAGAATTGAACCTTAGAGTTTATCCCAATCCTGCCAGAGATTTTATTAACCTTCAACCAGAGAAGGGGTCTACAGGTTTGTACGAACTTGGGTTTTATTCCCTCCTCGGTGAACCAATCCAGGCCTCTACAAAAGTTTCCCTGCCCCACCAGTTGCTCTTGAAAGATGTTCCCTCCGGATCTTACTTTTTAAGGATAACTGATGAAGCTGGACAGTTTAAGAATTTCAAAATAGTCATTGAGTAAAAATCAAATTGCAAATACACTAAATAGTATATCATGAAAAAGATCTCAATATTTCTTCTTACCTGCTTTATGGCTGTAAGCCTTTCTGCGCAGGACAATGTAATCACCAAGTATTTTTCGGACTTTCAACAAGATGAAAATTTCACGAAAGTGAATGTGTCCTCTAAAATGTTTTCTCTTTTTACCGAAATAGATGGAGAGGACGAAGCCGAAAAAGCTGTATTGGAAGCAATGAGTAAATTAAAAGGTGTAAAGGCTTTGGTCTCTGATACGGAGTCTGATGGACCCCGGCTTTATAAAGAAGCATTGAAGCGAATTACTAAGGATGGATCCTACGAAGAGTTGATGTCCGTAGAGGATGGTGAGGAGAATGTGATGTTTATGATCCGGAGTCAGGGTGACACGATCGCTGAGTTAATATTGATCCTGAAGGGGGGGAATGACTTTATGTTGATGTCCCTTTTTGGAGAGATTGATCTTAATCAGATTGCAAAGATCTCGAAGGTTTTAAAGATCAGCGGAATGGAAGAGTTCGGTCAGCTGGCCAACTAGATCTATGATTAAATTAACAACTGCATTTTTTATCGGCTTCCTTCTGGTAACTTCTCTGTTTGCACAAAGCAAGACAGTTGAGGACCTGAAGGAGGCTGATCAGGTTATGACGGGCTACTACTTTATACCCAGTACTCTGCGCATGATCAATATTGAAAGGAATCCGGAATTTGATAAGTTGGTGAAGCCAATCCGCAGATTGAATTTTTTAAATCTCAGGGATAGTTTTACCTCCGAGGAAATGAAAGATGCTGTTGATAGGTTGATTACTGAAGAAGAGTATGAAACCTACGCTGAGATGTCCGGACCTGAGCAAAACTTGCATGTCCTCGGGCTTCCCGAGAAAGAGTATACCTGTGTTTTAGCAGAGTTGGACGGACAGTTTTATATTTCTGAGATTCAAGGAAAAGTAAACGTATTGCAACTTGCTGAATTATATCAGGAATTTGAGCAGAGAGATTCCACCTCTCAGGAGGGGTTGATTGACGTTTTTTCAATGTTCAAAAAAGATAGTGAGGATAAGATAAAACGGGAGGAACGGGAGAGAAAAAGAGAGGCGAGAAGAAAAAAGGAAGAGGAAGAAAAGCACAGTGAAACGCAAGACAGCATAAAAACTGAAAAACCTGTAGAAAGCGAAGAATGAGTATTCTCCAAACTCAGGGATTAACCAAGAAGTATAAAAAGATTACGGCCCTGGACGGCCTGAGTTTTTCTATTGATAAGGGTCAGGTGTTTGGCTTGCTGGGCCCTAATGGGAGTGGAAAGACTACTACCTTGGGTATGCTGCTTGATGTCCTTCAACCAACATCCGGATCCTATTCCTGGTTTGGTCAAAAACCTTCAGCCGATGCTCGCAAAAAGATCGGAGCTATTCTGGAAGTCCCATCCTTTTTCCCTTATCTATCCGCTGTCCAAAATCTAAGGATCGTGGAAAAAATTAAGGGGCACCCTGATACAGATATTGACGGGGTTTTAAGGTTGGTTGGATTGTTTGAAAGAAAGGACGATAAGTTTAAGACCTACTCCCTGGGAATGAAGCAACGCCTTGCAATTGCTTCAGCCCTTTTGGCCAACCCTCCTGTATTGATCCTGGATGAACCTACCAATGGGCTGGATCCGCAGGGTATCGTCGAAATCCGTCAACTCATTAAGGATATTGCATCTTCCGGAAAGACCATAATTCTTGCTTCCCATCTACTTGATGAAGTCCAAAAGGTTTGTACAGATTTTATGGTTTTGCAAAAAGGGAAAAAGATCTTTCAGGGAAATGTAAAGGAAGCTCTTTCTGATCAGGTGCGGATAGTGTTAAGGTCCGAAG
>JABDJM010000397.1 GCA_013002475.1 Saprospiraceae bacterium
CTATCGGCCTTCATGGCAGGGTCTAGGAACCTTGCGGTCACCCCTACCCTTTCTTTACCTGTTGGCTACTTCCAAACACCTTCAACGATCTGTTGGAGGCCCAGATAATTTTTCTTTCCAGATATGCATCTCAGAACTCTTTATTTATTAATATTAATGAATAAGAATTCATCAATATATTTATTTGCTTATATATATTTTTTTTATTATATTTGTTTTGAACAGGTAAAAAAATGGCAGAACAGCAAATGAGCCTAAAGAATGCTGAAAATCTGATCACATTGTACAAGGAGGAGAAGGCCGAACTCAGCTTTCAACTCAAAGAGGTGAATCGCATCTTGGGCCAACTAGAGAAGAAGCATCGGACCCTTAAAAAGCAGGATATTCAGCGCAGGGCCCAGGAGAGAAAAAAGGTCAAAGCAGTAGAAGCCAAAACAGGGACTCTCCTTGCGGCGAAAAGCCTTCAGGGACGAATGGCTGCCAAAAGAGGTGAACTGGAACCTGAAACCCGTGGAAGAAAGCTGCGTTATTCAGATTGGGACCGGCTGATCTTAAAGACTTTAAAAAACAGAAAGAATCCTGTTAAGACGGCAACCTTCCTTTTGAAGGCCGAAAAATGGGCAAAAAGCAAAAAACTAAATACTTCAGAATCCTATCTGCGAGCCAAAGTGGCCGCCTCATTGCAGAAATTGGTGAATAAAACCCACCAGATCAAAAAGATCCCCTCTACAGGGAGAGGGTTTGCATACAGGCTGGCCAGGTAGAATGAAATCAGTACTTATCTAAGAGGGGCGCTAGCGCCCCTCTTTTTTTTTGTGCGTTTGCTTAGAAACATTCACATGAATATTCCTTCATATCTTATTTTCACCTACATTTGCACTGCTCCTATAGAAAATTCCCTTGATTTCGCTCGTGTTAATGATTTCCCTGTGGCCTAGCTATGGGTAATCCTTTTTTGCTCTTATCATTCTAATCATGACACTTGACAAACACGACTTCCTAGTGACCGGTCCTGCTAGTGGAGCCACCAGAGAAAAGATCCGACTAAAGCTTCGGCTTCTGCTGAACAAGTACAAGAACCCTAAACTTATCATCACGAATTACAAAGATGATAAGCTGAATTTTGAGTTCGATCGCATTTCATCCAAACATGCCGTAGCAGTCTACAAGACCTCTTCCATCAAATCAGTAAAGAAATTCTGGGCGGATTTCATTGATCTGTACAATAATGAATGGACTGAAATTGAGGAAGAAAACCTTACCTGGGTTAACGGGCCAATTGAGGAGGGTAAGCCTAAGGGGCCGTTTCACCTGATCATATCTTTTAGCTCTGCTCGAAAGGGCTACTAATAAAGAAAGGCCTCTACAAGTAGAAGCCTTCTTTGATCTTAGAGATTAGGCACATTTAATGGCGCTAAATCATTGGGTTTAACATCCCAAATCTCTTCTGTAATACATTCTATAGGACCAGAAAGCATTTCCTAAAACACTTCCTAAGCGTAAAAGTATCAACGGGGGTAAGCCGAAGCTCACCACCCGCTGATAAGCCCATAATTACGCTCTCAGCGGATGATCGTTAAATGATCTAACCGTTTATTGTAATGGAAAAAATGTGCCTGTGTCAATGGGTTCTTGACAAAGCTGACCAAGCCTGTAACAAGCAAAAAAAATCACATAGAAATAAGTCTAATGCGACTCTATCCCAGGGTGCCTGCAAACGTTTGTGATACCTTTGATTTAAGCACTCAAAAGATTCTAAGGTTACAAATAATAAAAAGTAAAACGAACTAGGGATCAGTGACTCAGGGACTTGGTGATCACCTGCTCATTAAAGGTGTGAAGCTGGACTTGAAACTCACCTTTAGGTAGATTTTTCAGATCCAATTCATAAATGGCATCAACCGGAAGGTCAAACAGAGGCTCCTCAAGAACCAGTTCTCCCTTTTCATCAATTACTCTGATATCGTGGAGATTTACATTTATGGATTCAAAATCAATAAAGACAACATCATCCTCGGTGTTATGGAAAAAGGTCCAATCGTCGCTGGCAAAGCCTAGTAGGCTGGAATTGTCAGTTGAAACTGAAGTCTGGGAGAATGCGGAGAGGCTGAAGAAAAGGAGAAAAATGCCCCCAAAAAGGAATCGCTGCATAGCTCTTAAACTTTGATTTGTTTATTGATGTACTTGGCAGTTTTGAAGGCGCCACAAATATAAATGGTGAATTCGGGCAATTATTTCCTTTGCCACAGAATCTTTTGGCTTTTTTTGGGGCGAATTTTGCCAGTACTATCTTTTCAGGGATAAAATCCTCCCAATAAGGTGCTGACCAGAATAATCAATTGCGACCCTGAATTGCCAAATAATATTTGGGAAGCAAAGGAACCGCCTACCCGGCTCTCCGGAAGAATTTTTGAAGGATGTCCGTGATGTTTGGAAACACTGGTTGAAGGTCCTTACCCAAAGAATCCCACTCCACCCAAACGGCCTTTTCAATCCCCTCCTCCGCCTGAGGATGAAGTTCTTGATCAGGGGCGATCATTGAATACCAATAGCTTCTTTTGAGAACACGTGTTTTGTCCATTAATCTATAAGTATGATAGGTTTTTCCAATTTTGCTCCGAATTGTTAGGTCCTGCACTCCTGTTTCCTCGATTACCTCCCTTAAAGCGGCCGCCCTTTTTG
>JABDJM010000411.1 GCA_013002475.1 Saprospiraceae bacterium
TCCATGAGGAAGTAGCATGACCAGTCCGCTCATCCGTTGCCATTTACTTTCCGCTGCGGAAATATATTGGTCAACGATAGTTTGCGCACCATTATAAAAGTCACCAAACTGAGCTTCCCAAATAACCAAGGCATCTGGATTTGCCAGGGTGTATCCATATTCAAATCCCAAGACAGCGAATTCAGAAAGCAAGGAATTATAAATGAAAAACTCCCCTTGGTTTTTTGACATACCTGAGAGCCTGTTATATTCTTCAAAAGTTTTTTCGTCTTTTAGAATAGCGTGTCTGTGAGAGAAGGTTCCTCTCTCCACATCCTGACCACTTAGACGTACATTTTTGCCATCTAGAAGAATTGAGCCGTAAGCCATCAACTCTGCCATGGCCCAATCTGCCTGGTTTTTATCCAGAAGCTTTTGTTTGCCTTTGAAAAGTCGATTTACTTTTCCAATTGGTTTAAAACCATCCGGCACCTTCATAAGGTGATCGGTCAACAGTTTTACCTGGTTTTTTTTGATCCCGGAAGGTGGGCTGAAATCAAAATCCTCAGCCGCAGCTCGTTTTTTTAACTTCTTCCAGGCTTTTTCCGGAGCCTGATATTCATAGGGGAGAGGCTTTTGCTTGACCATATCAAGACGAGCCTGAAGATCGCTCCAAAAAGTCTCCTCCATTTCCTTGGCCAAATTTGCCTCTACATCACCAACCCTAATCAGTTGATCCATATAGATCTCTCTTGGATTCTTATGCTGGTCAATGAACTTATACATCTCTGGTTGGGTGAACTTCGGATCATCCCCTTCATTATGTCCATGTCTTCGATAGCATACCATATCAATGAATACATCATTGTTGAATAGCTGTCGATATTCCATTGCCAACTCGGAAGCGAAGATCACTGCATTGGGGTCATCACCGTTTACATGGAATACTGGTGCTTGTATGAGTGAGGCCGCAGCCGTACAATAGGTGGATGATCGAGCGTCCTCAAAGTCAGTAGTGAATCCTATTTGATTGTTTATCACAAAATGAATCGTTCCTCCTGTTTGGTATCCCCGCAGCTGGCTCATTTGAACAGTTTCGTAAACCACCCCTTGACCGACCACAGCTGCATCACCGTGTATCAGAATGGGCAGGATCCTGTCCGGATCTTTATCATAAAGCAGATCCATTTTTGATCTTGTAAAACCCTGGACCACCGGATCCACAGATTCAAGGTGAGAGGGATTTGGGACCAGCTTTAGATGGACTTTTTTTCCACTGGTCGTGTCAACCTGTGCGGAAAAGCCTAAATGATATTTCACATCCCCGTCTCCATTTGAAAGATCCGGGATGGAGGTTCCTTCAAATTCATTAAAGATCTGCTCATAGGTTTTACCCATGATATTGGCCAGGACATTTAGTCTGCCCCGGTGCGCCATTCCAATTACAACTTCCTCTACCTTTTCTCCGACAGCCATGTTTATAATGGCATCCAATGCCGCAATGGTGCTTTCTCCTCCCTCGAGGGAGAATCGCTTTTGACCTATATATTTTGTGTGTAGGAACTTTTCAAAGATTACCGCGCCGTTCAGTTTTTCAAGGATCCGCTTTCTTTTTTCGAGACTTAAACCATAGCTACTATCCAACTTGCGGTTTTCGATCTTATCTCTGAGCCAGGCTCGTTTTTTTCTATCTTCAATATGAGCGATCTCGTAACCAATATTTCCACAATAGATCTTTTTCAGATGATCCAGTGTATCTCCAAGAGTCGCATTTTTGAGACCCACCTCTTCTCCTGCCAAAAATACCCGGGAAATATCAGATTCCTCCAGGCCATAGTCAGACAAGGATAAGTGCGGTTTTCTGTCTCTCCTTTCCCTGATCGGGTTTGTTGTTGATAAAAGGTGTCCGCGGCTCCTAAAGCCGTGGATTATAGAAAGGACTCCAAATTCCTTGGCAACTTCCTGATTCAGGCCAGCAGAGACACCAGAAGTTGATCCATTGCTCTTTCCGTTGGGTTTATTGCCAAAATCAAAGCCCTGAAAAAAAGCTCTCCACCCATCTTCCACTGATGATGGATCGGCCAGATATTTCTGATAAATCTGGTCTATGAAGCTCGGATGGGCATTAAATACGTAGGAGTAGTCGCTCATTATCGATTTTGTTGGATTGGTCTATACTACAATACGCTGCAAACAGCCATAGGTTGTCAGCTGATTAAGCTGCAAATATCGTTCAAATGTTGGCTATTAACAGAAAAATATAGCATCCTTGCCGTAATTATTAGTCAATTCTGTTTCATCTTCACAGTAATTGCTGTAAATTTGCGCTCCGATTTGAATTAATTACTTATGGCACATCATAAATCAGCAAAAAAGCGAATAAGACAGGATGCGAAAAAGCGTATCCATAATCGCTTTTACAAGAAGACCACAAGATCCGCGATAAAGAAGTTGCGGGAGCTAGAAGATAAAGGAGATGCTGAGAAGTTTCTTCCTAAGGTGATCTCTATGATTGATCGCCTCGCGAAGAGAAGTACCTGGCATAATAACAAAGCCTCCAATCTCAAATCAAAGCTTACGCGTCACGTAGCTAAGCTTTAAGAAAAAGGGCTCCGAATTTCGGAGCCCTTTTTTTGTCCTTTTCTGGGTCTTTTTAGTCGGATCAGACGTAAATAGATATATTTCCTCTTTTTTGCGGACGAATTTCAATAAGATCAAAGGGTTGATTATCAATCATATCTATTTTTATTTCTTAGCTGATTTCCAATTTTTCGATAATAAACAGTATAATCACAAATATTTATTTGCCACTCTTACAGTTACTTTGGCAACTCGAATTGGTGAAAATTGGATCAATTCTGAGCACTTAGGTCAACACCTTCTCGAGCGACCCTATAGAAAATAACCTTGGTTTTAACGATTCTGCTCAGAACACAGACCCAATAAAAATTTAGCGTGGGCTTAGGCCCGCGCTTTTTTATGTCCTTTCCAGAAAGTATATTTGCGAACGATCATTCGTAAATATGCGTCCAGAATTTCACAGACTTCAAGTAAAGGAAATTGAAAAAGAAACAGATGACTGTGTTTCTCTTACATTCCTGGTTCCACATGAGCTACAGGAGGATTTCCAATATACCCAAGGCCAGTACCTGACACTTAGAAGCCAGATTTTTGGAGAGGAGATCAGGCGCGCCTATTCACTTTGCTCCTCACCCCTGGATGGAGAATGGAGGGTGGCCATCAAAAAAATTCCAAAAGGGAAGTTCTCAAGCTACGCGAACGATGTTCTCCAGGTCGGAGATGGCCTTGAGGTATTGCCACCGCAAGGGAAGTTTTTTACGCCCTTTTCAAAAGGTCAGAAAAAGAACTACTTGTTTTTTGCTGCAGGAAGCGGAATAACTCCCATACTCTCTATTCTGAAGACTGGCCTAAAAGTCGAAGACCAAAGCGAGTTCACTCTTGTCTATGGTAACAAAGGAATTCAGTCGGTGATCTTTTTTGAAGAATTGGAGGCCTTAAAGAACCAATACCTGGACAGGCTCTCAATCCATCATGTGTTTAGCAGGGAGTTCACCGAGGCGCCAGTCAATTCTGGAAGAATAGATGAAGGCAAGCTGAAACAGTTAGCCAGGGGATTGGTGGATTTTGAATCAGTTGATGATGTGTTCATTTGTGGTCCAGTTGGGATGACCGAAACTTTGAAAGAGAATTTGCCAGGATTAGGAGTTTCAAAGGAGAGCATCCATGTGGAACTTTTTGCCAATCCTGATCAGGAGTTGGGCCGCGAAACAGTCTATGAAGCACCCAAAGAAATTGCCGATACTGAATCAGAGGTTTTTATTACTCTGGATGGCAAGACCGTTTCTTTCCCACTAACCTTTGGAGGAAAAAACATCCTGGATGCCTCCATGGAAAAAGGCCTTGATCTTCCTTATGCATGCAAAGGAGGAGTTTGTTCAACCTGCCGTGCAAAATTAGTGGAGGGAGAAGTGGACATGCCGGTTAACTATGCTTTGGAACCCTATGAATTGGAAGCAGGTTTTATTCTTACCTGTCAATCACATCCCAGATCAGAAAAGATTGTAGTAGACTTCGATCAGCAATAATGGAAAAAACACTTACTCGAAAGGACCTTATTTTTAAAGAAGCTGCGGGCTTGTTCCAATCCCAGGGTTATGTCGGAACATCTATGCGCGATCTTGCTACGAAAGTAGGCTTGAAGCCATCTAGTTTTTACAGTCATATTAAATCGAAACACGAAATTCTGGAGACGATCTGCAATCAGTCTGCAGCCAGGTTTTTAAGTGGTTTAGAACAGATCAAAAATTCGATTGATGATCCATTTGACCAATGGATTGCCACGGTCGATCTTCATATTTCTATCGCATTTGAAAACCCAAGTGCCATCACGGTTTTTAATGATGAATGGCGCCATTTGGAAGGAGATTCACTAACTTATTTCTTGAGCCAGCGAAAGATCTATCAGCAAGGGGTAGTGGGTGTAATCAAATCTGCCATCCTGTCTGGAAAAATGAGAGATCTGGATCCGAACTTAGTTTTTAATACCATGATAGGAGCAACCCGCTGGTTACACTTTATTAGTTCACCCGGGAAAGCTTCTGCAGAAAGGATCGCAGGCCAGGTTCAGGAACTTCTTTTATCCGGCCTTAAAAAGGAATCATAATTGATTTGCATATGGATACAGTACATTTAGAAAAAGACTTTCAGGAAAAGATCGATCAGGAGATTAAGATCGAACCTAAAGATTTTATGCCTGATGCTTACCGAAAAACTTTGGTCAGGCAGATCTCTCAGCATGCTCATTCTGAGATAGTCGGCATGCTCCCAGAGAGTAATTGGATTGGGCGTGCCCCTTCGCTTCGCCGCAAGCTTGGCCTTTTGGCCAAAGTACAGGATGAGGCAGGGCATGGGTTATACCTTTATAGTGCCTGTGAAACCCTCGGCGTGGATCGTGAATCTCTTATTGAACAATTGCATGAAGGCAAGGCAAAGTATTCCTCGATCTTCAACTACCCGACTTTAACCTGGGCAGATATTGGAGCCATAGGTTGGTTAGTGGATGGAGCCGCGATCATGAATCAGGTGCCCCTATGCCGATGTTCTTATGGTCCCTATTCAAGGGCGATGATCCGCATTTGCAAAGAGGAGAGTTTTCACCAGAGACAGGGATTTGAGATCCTGCTCACCCTGTCCAGGGGATCTGAGGAGCAAAAGGAAATGCTGCAGGATTCCGTAAACAGATGGTGGTGGCCAAGTCTGATGATGTTTGGGCCCCATGACAAAGATTCCCCACATACAGCAAAGTCTATGAAATGGAAGATCAAGCGGTTTTCAAATGATGAGCTTCGGCAAAAGTTTGTGGATGTAATTGCCGAGCAAATTAAGATCCTGGGAATAACCCTTCCAGATCCGGACTTGTCCTGGAATGAAGAACGAGGACATTATGATTTTGGTCCCATTAATTGGGATGAGTTTTGGGATGTAGTAGGGGGGAATGGTCCCTGTAACAAACAACGAATGCATGACAGGGTCACCGCTCATGAGCGGGGAGCCTGGGTGCGGGATGCAGCAATAGCCCATGCTGAAAAAAGAGCCACCAGAAAAGCAATTTCGAAAGCAAGTTAAAACCAAAGCAATGAAAAAAGATTGGCCTCTTTGGGAGGTTTTTATCAGATCTAAAAAAGGTCTTCACCATCGACATGTAGGAAGCTTACATGCTGCCGATGAAAAAATGGCTATTGAAAACGCGAGGGATGTTTACACACGCAGGAATGAAGGTGTAAGTATTTGGGTAGTAGAATCAAAACATATTACTGCCTCCAATCCTGAAGAAATGGATTCCCTTTTTGAGCCTGCTACTGATAAAGTTTATAGACACCCTACTTTCTACAATTTGCCAGATGAGTTAAAGCATATGTAAATGAAAAAAGACTTTCACTTTGAATATGTTCTTCGGCTCGCAGACTCACCACTGATCCTAGGTCAGCGCTTATGCGAATGGTGTGGTCACGGCCCAGTATTGGAGCAAGACATCGCACTGTCGAATATGG
>JABDJM010000426.1 GCA_013002475.1 Saprospiraceae bacterium
GCCTTTCCCTGTCACGGGGTCAGGAAAGCCAATTGGAATATATTTTTTATACCCATTAGATTGGCTATGAGCTTACTACAAAAAACTTTTGAATTGGGGAATCTAAAGCTATTCATCTTTTTTTTCATTTGCATCTTGATGGTACCTCCGTCTAATGCACAGCCCGAGCGTATTAACCAGGATGGCCTGGAGATACCCCGATCTTTAAGTCGAAAGTTCAAAAGGGATGCCGCTCGCCTAGCACTACGCCTTGAGAGTAAGGAAGAGGATTTACGCTATCTGGATATTAATATCCCTAAGAGAAATATTCAGCAGATCTATCAGATGCTTACAAAGATCTATCAATCTGAAGAGCGGGCAAGGTCCGTTGCAAAATGCAATGTGCACACTTTTCCAAATCCCTCTATTGATCATATGGTTTTGATCTTCGAAAGAGATGTAGAATGGGCATGGCCACTTCTGGACGGGATCAACGAAACAGATAGTGAAGAGTTTAATGAACTATTAGATGATTACGACCTGGTTATTGACAGACACGTGCAATGGAATGACACACAAGATGCCATAACCATCCGGTCAAAGGAGCCATTAAATATGGCTGCGCTCGCAAATGAATTCTATAACATAGATGGCATAAAGAACATTGATCTTGGGATTCCAAAGATCGGCGGTAATGATATTAATCTCTGGCGAAAAAGTAATGGATGGGAGTTTGAATTTGTATTACGGTTTGGGTCTTATGTTGCCGGGAAGGGCAATGTATATATCTGGACCTTCTTTGTGGATGATCTTGGTGCTGTAGATTTCGTGAGCGAAGGAGGAGACCCTCTTCCTGAATACATGAAATGTAACTTTTCAGATTTCAAGCCCATTTTCGTGAAGAACTAAATTTCTCTTCCTTCACAAAAAAGGCGGCTGTATAGCCGCCTTTTTTGTTTGCCCTTTGACCTCGGTTGCCTACCTTCAGGCATGGTCTGGATAGCCAAAACATTCGAGCAATTATCTAATCTTGAGCTATATCAAATCCTGGCGTTACGCCAGGAGGTATTTATTGTTGAGCAGAATTGCCCATACCTGGATGCCGATGGAAAAGATCCCCTGGCCGTTCATTGCCTTGGTTGGAATGGAGCCATCCTACATGCCTATACTCGAATCCTTCCAAAGCAAATTATTTACGAAAAGTACGCTTCCATTGGAAGGGTGATCACTGCAAAAGCAGCCCGGGGAAGAGGTCTAGGAAAGAAGATTATGGAATTCAGCATTTCAGAGGCGCAAAATTTGTATCCAGCCGATCCAATTAAGATCTCAGCACAAAGCCACCTTGAGGGTTTCTATAATGAATTAGGCTTTGAAGCCACTGGCGAAGAGTATTTGGAAGATAACATTCCACACAAGGCTATGGTATTGAAAGACAAGAGGAACTAATGGAAAAAGATAGCTTCTACAAAAAAGGGTTGCGAAAAAAAATGGTGGAAGTGCTTCGCCAGAATGAGGAGCTTGATCCAAGGGTTCTGGACGTCATGGAAGAGCTACCCAGACATTATTTTGTTGATACCGCTTTTACAGAAAAGGTTTATTCCGAAGGGCCCTTCCCTATCGGTTCCGGCCAGACTATAAGCTCCCCTTATACCGTCGCTTATCAATCCACCTTATTGAAGGTTGAGTCAAGACAAAAGATCCTGGAAATCGGTACGGGGAGCGGATACCAGGCTGCCGTATTATCCAAACTTGGAGCTCGCGTCTATACATTGGAAAGACACGAACCCCTTTTTAAGAAAGCTTCTTCCCTGCTAAAGGAATTAGAACTAACGGTACGATGCTATCATCGGGATGGGTTTAAAGGGTTACCCGAAATGGCCCCTTTTGACGGAATATTAGTAACTGCGGGAGCTACAGAAATCCCGGAAAAATTGAAGATGCAGTTAAGAGAAGGAGGTCGGCTGGTAATTCCTGTAGGAATAAAAAGAACCCAGCAGATGTTAGTGGTAACAAGGCTGGGTCCAGACGACTTTCGGGTAGAAAAATATGCTCATTTCAGGTTCGTCCCCTTTTTAAAAGGGAAGGCCTGATTATTTCGATTTTACAGTTCGACCATCAGCTCGCCTTGAGCTAACTCTCGTTTTTCGGATCTTTCTAAGATCAACCATCAATGCAGAATAGGCAGACTGTGTTGGAGTAAACCAACTTTTATTTTCATAGGTGACTTTCCCTTCACGCTTATTCCAGGAACTGGCCAGCAATACGTATTTATCATCCGCTTTCGGGTTTGGCCCGAACATTAGAAAACGCTCCTTGCCGCCTTCTTCAAAGCTTACCGCTAGACGGTTGGTTTTTGGCTGGAATAATACCACACCTGGTGTTCCGGATTCGATCACCACTTCATCAACAGACTTGCCATCAACCATTTTTATCTTACCAGAAATGATCTCTGAGCTTCCTTTTTTATACTCCCTCCTAAGTACAATAGTCCTGGATACATAAAACTGGATTTTCTTGAGTTCTCTTTCAGACCAGCCAAATTCCTCCTGAAGATCTTCAGTAAATGGGGTCAATCTGGGAGAACAGGCGCTTATAGAAAGGAAAAAAAGTAATCCTAATGCGAGGTAAAACGGTGATCTGGTCATTTTCTTTGGATTTATTTCATATTGGTTACCTCACAAATATGTCAGACTGGAAATAAAATGGCAAACGGTTTAACGATTGCTTAACCCTAAAGCCTGTCACACAGGCCGATTTAACTGAAAATTAAGGCATTGAATTTGTAGGATATTGTTTGCAAAGAAATACGCCAAACCCGATCCACATTAATTTAGTGATCATGGCAACTTATTCAAAATACACCCTTTCATATTTCCTTGCGCTTGCGTTCTTATGCACAAGCGGGGTTTCCCTATTTGGGGAGGTAACCTATGTACTTCCACTGAAAGGCCAGGAATTCCAGGTTGGAAACCTTTTGGAATGGGCTACCTCAGAAGAGATCAATAGCGAAATGTTTATCGTCGAGAAATCCCTTGATGGGGTTGAATTCGAGGAGGTGGGGTCAATTGATGCCGCCGGGGAGTCAAACCATGAAATGGGTTATCGATTCCTGGATATCAACGCATCTGGCGATAAAGCTTTCTACAGACTAAGACAAATGGATCTGGATGGTTCAGGAAGTCTATCTCAAACGGTTATGATCCGCCGGATTATTCCAAATCAATTCTCCGTTGTCAGCATGAGTAATACCTCGGCTGCCAAACAGTTTAGGGCTAACATCCACGCAACAGAGGAAGGTCTTTTGGAATATGTCCTAATGAACCAACAAAAGGATCTGATTCAAAGTGGGGAGGTGCCAATGGAATTTGGCCTTAATGAACTGGACATAAGTCTGGAGAATGAAGCCGTTGGGATTTATGTTTTGCACTTAAAAGTCGCTCAGGAGATCGAATCCCTGGTTATTCAAAAAATCGAGGCAGATCCAGAGGTTAAGAACAATGTTGCCCTGAAAGAGAAAAAGAAAAAGAACTAATTCAGGGACCGTTGTCACAATTGGCCTAATTTTTGACTTTTTTTTAAACACCACTCTACTCTTCGCTCATATTCATTGACAAAAACTAGCGAAGACATGCTTTCAAACCTACTAGGCCGATTACTGTATATTTTGGCCGTTCTGTCTTTCTCCAATTCCGCATTTTCTTTTTCCAATTCAAGCTTAGTCGAGAATCTACAAGTTCAATTACTTGAGATTGGTGTAAGGTTATCCTGGGAAGCCCCTCAGGAAGATTTTGCTCTTGCCTATATCATCGAAAAATCGGAAGACCGAATCAATTATCAAGTCCTCACTCAGATCGAGGCGGATGCCACGATTAAGGAACAAGGATACGACTACCTGGATTTGGGGACATCGAAAGAGCTCTCCTATTATAGATTAACCATTGTATTTAAAGATGGGGAAATGGCTAGCCTTGAACCTGTAGCTGGTTTTTCTAAGCCTGGCGCCAATTTCCAAATAAACAGATTTACCGGAGGCGAAGACTCCAAGGATGTTGTTTTAGACATGAGTTTTCTCACCGGAGGCCTTTTGCATTATTCTGTGGAAAGGCTTGATGGGG
>JABDJM010000427.1 GCA_013002475.1 Saprospiraceae bacterium
CAAAAACTCTTGGCATCACTGCCAGCGGGTAATTGCGCATGGCCTGGCGATACTCTGGAATAAAGAAGGGGGACCCTACCCCAATCTCTTTAGCCAAATCGCGATCACTCAGTTTGCTTTGGAAATGTGCCTGGTAGATCTTAGTAAAATAGGAAGATAGAGGGCCAAGGATCATTACATGTGGGTGTGCCCTGGGATTTCCAACAAAGTATCGGACGATCTGCATGGCCTTGGCTTCATCTTTAAAACCGATTGCTTTTTGCAGTTCGAAAACATTGAAGTCCTTGCTGATGCCTATGTGTTCCTGAACATGGTCCAGCGTGATCTCGGTTCCTGGCTTTAAGTTTATGCAGAGCTTATCCAACTCATTGGCAACCTTAGTGAGGTTGTTACCTAGGAATTCTGAAAGCAGTGCATTTACTCCTTCGGCGGATTTGAATTTTTTCCCTTTCAGGTAATCCGCTATCCACTTGGGCATTTTGTTTTCGTACACCCTCTTGGATTCGAATGCCATCGCAGACTTGATGATCTTTTTGGCAAAGCTGGTCCGCTTGTCAAGCTTCTTATGCTTGTAGCATATCACCAACAAAGTGGTAGGAACCATTTTTTCAAAATAAGGCTCCAAAGCCTGGAGATCTTTCATCTCCTGGGCTTCTTTCAGGATCACCAATTGATGAGAGGCCATCATGGGGTATCGGCATGCCATATCGATCACTGCCTTTGCATTAGCGTCTTTCCCATAGACCACAAGGAGATTAAAGGCCTTGCTGGCCTCATCCAGGACATTCTCCTCCATATACTTACTCAAAAGGTCGATATAGTAGGACTCTTCCCCGTAGAAAAGGTAGAGAGGATGGTAATTTTTCTCTTTAATATTTCGAAGTATGTCCAGATGGGTCATGGAGAGTAAAGATAGGGACTCTCTCTATTCTTCGAGAATGTCCAGGAGGAATTTGCCAACTCTCTACCTGCCGGTCTCCGGCGGCCAAAGCCTATGGCGACGGCACGCAGGCAGGTTCTCGGCGCATGTTCTCAAAAAATGGCCGACTCTCCCTATTCTTCGAGAATGTCCAGAAGGAATTTGCCAACCCTCGCCTTTCTCGGCGAATGTTCTCAAAAAAGGGCCGACTCTCTCTATTCTTCGAGAATGTCCAAGATCAAATTCCCTCACCCCAACACCACCTCCCTAACCTCCTTAGACCTAACCAGCTCCGCCACTCCTCTGATCCAATCGGGATCGTCATTCAGGCTTGGAACCAAATCGAGGGTCTCCCCTCCCATTTCCTCGAACTCTTCAGCATACTCCTCAGAAATCTCGATGGTGGTTTCCAAACAATCGGAGACGAAAGCCGGACAAAACACCAGGATCCTTTTGTCGCCCTTTGCAGCCCGGTCCTTTAACACTACAGGAGTATAAGGTTTGACCCACTCCTCCCGGCCAAGCCTGGACTGAAAACAAATGGAATAGTCTTCCTTACTCAGTCCTAGTTTTTCAGCGATCGCATAGGTGGTGGAGAAGCATTGAGCTGAGTAGCAAAACTGATTTTCCAAACACAGGCTTGAACAACAGTCCTTCTTTTTCAAACAATGCGACTGGCTGAAATCACCTTTTTTCAATTGCCGCTCGGGAAGACCATGATAGGAAAACAAAATATGATCGTAAGAGGCCAGGTCAAATTGTCGAGCATTTTTAACAAAGACATCAACCATGTTCTCATCTCTGAAAAAGCTGTTGATAAAATTGACAGGCCAGATCACCTGCTGTTTGCGTAAAAGACGCATAACCTCATCATGGACAGACCCCGTCGAAGCGGAAGCATATTGGGGGAATAAAGGAAGCACCATTAGAGATGAAATATTCTCTGCCTTGAATCTATTAATGGCCTTCTCGATAGAAGGATTTTGGTATCGCATAGCCAGCTCCACAGAATACTCCTCCCCCAGCTCCCGGGCTACGCCCTCCGCCAATCTTTCACCATAAACCTTCAAGGGAGATCCCTCCGATGTCCATAACTTCTTGTACAATTTGGCAGAGCTGCCTGAACGGAAGGGAACAATAATCCCTCTTACCAAGAGATTCCTTTGTAGCCATGGATAATCTATCACCCGGGGGTCCAGCAGGAACTGCTTCAGATATCTGTAGACCGCCGACCGGGTCGGCGCATCAGGGGTCCCTAGATTAACTAATAAAACCCCTTTTTTCCCAGTCATTCTCATGCACGCAAAATTAGCATAAGCTTAACAGGTGAGACCATGATTAGTTAACCTGGCTGTAATTTGTGGGTCAAAATAAAGGGAGTATTTTTGCGCCATGTCAGAAAACAATACTGGTTCTCGCCCTACTATACTCGTCACGAATGACGATGGGATGTTTGCCCCTGGAATAAAGGCTTTAGTGAGCATCGCCAAAGAGTTTGGCGAGGTGGTCGTTGTGGCCCCGGATTCCCCGCAATCAGGCATGGGGCACGCCATCACGATCGACGATCCCATTCGACTCCACAAGGTGGATGTCTTCCCAGAAATTGAAGCCTGGGAATGCTCAGGCACTCCGGTCGATTGTGTAAAGCTAGCCAAGCAAGTAATTTTCAACGACCGCCCAGCTCCGGATCTTTGCGTATCCGGGATCAACCATGGAAGCAATGCTTCGTTGAATATCATTTATTCAGGGACGATGTCTGCAGCCATGGAAGCCTCTTTAGAAGGGATTAATTCCATAGGATTCTCCCTGCTGGATTACACCTTTGATGCGGACTTTGAGGCCAGCCGGCCATTTGTGGCTGCCATCATTTCCGAAGCACTTAAAAATGGCTTAGGCCCTGCAAGACTTTTGAATGTCAATATCCCTAAGCTTTCCAGAGAGGAGATCAAAGGAGTCAAAGTATGTCGCCAGGGTAATGCCCGCTGGGTTGAAAAATTCCAGGAGGCCGTGGATCCAAGAGGCAAAAAATATTACTGGTTAACGGGTCAGTTTGAAAACCAGGAGGAGGCTGACGATACAGATATCTGGGCCCTGGACAACGGGTACATCTCTGTTGTTCCCTCTATGCATGATCTCACCGATTACAAAGCTCTGGAACCGCTAAAGAGTCTTGAGAAAATAAATGGCCCCTATGTTACGTAGGAATGAGATTTGGTTAGGCATTATCCTTGGAATCATCATTCCTTTCGTGGGCTATGCCTTGCTTCTAACAGCCTATGAGAATTTTGACCTTTGGGGTTGGGCCAGCAACGACCAACTAAGTCCTGATTTTAGAACGAGAACTCTGGGACTGCTTGCTATCAGTTTGAACCTGATCCCTTTTGCATTATACAATCGCCTTCGCTACGTAAGCACCATGCGTGGCCTGATCTTTCCCACCATGGTCTATGTGGTAATTTGGTTTGTTAGATTTGGTGTTCACTTAATTGCCTGATGAAATATTTCATTATTGCTGGCGAAGTATCCGGTGATCTGCATGCTTCAAAATTAGTCTCCGCTATCCGTAAGGAAGAGCCTTGGGCGCAGCTGCGAGGTTGGGGAGGTGATGAGATGAAAAAAGCGGGTACTAAAATCCTGAAACATATCAACGAATTGGCCTTTATGGGTTTCTCGGAAGTTATCGCCAATCTGGGTACGATTCTTTCAAATTTCAAAACGGTAAAAAAACAAATCAAAGAATTTGATCCGGATGTTTTGGTCCTGGTGGATTACCCTGGGTTTAATATGCGAATTGCCAAATGGGCAAAAAAACAGGGCTTCAAGGTGTACTACTACATTGCTCCGCAGGCCTGGGCATGGAAAGCCGGTAGAGTTAAGAAATTGATCCGGGATGTCGATGAAATGTATATCATCCTTCCCTTTGAAAAGCCCTGGTTTGAAAAAAGAGGGCTAAGGGTCAATTATTTCGGACACCCCTTAATGGATTCTGACATCCTGGATGAAAGGGATCGAAAAGATTTTCTTCGACGAAATGATCTTCCCGATCAGGAGATCATTGCAATGCTGCCAGGCAGTCGAAAACAGGAGTTGAAAAGGATGGAGTCCGTTTTCCTGGAGTTACCTTCCGAATTCCCGGAGTTCAAATTCGTAGTTGCAGGAGCACCCTCCAGGAAGCTGGCTGACTATCAAAGTTATTTGGACCATAGTATTTCAGTAGTTTTTGATCAAACCTATGATCTACTGCATGCTGCCAACTATGCTATGGTCACTTCAGGAACTGCGACCCTGGAAACAGCTTTGATAGGCACCCCATTTATGGTTTGTTATAAAACCAGTCCGGGAACTTACTTTATGGCAAAGAGGGTTGTAAAAGTTCCCTACATCGCACTCGCCAATCTGATTGCAGGAAAAAAGATCGTTGAAGAATTTATTCAAAGTCAGTGTTCTCCGGAAACGCTCGGCAATGAACTTCGCCAGCTCATGCATGGAAAAAATGAGCAGCAAATAAAAGACTTTCAGGAATTGCGAAAAAATCTGAAAGACAAAGGGGTTTCCAGAAGAATTGCCGGTGATATGATTGGAAAGTTGGTCGCTACCGCTTAGGCCTGTATACTAGCTCGTTTTCTTAGTGGTAGTTTATTTTCCCGTGGTCTTTTTGGTAGTGGTCTTCTTTTTGGCAGCAGCCTTCTTTTTCGCCGGAGCTTTTTTCTTTTTTGCAGGAAAAGCAT
>JABDJM010000442.1 GCA_013002475.1 Saprospiraceae bacterium
GTCATACTCTTTCGAGGGAATTGGCCCAAGATTTCAACGCACCCTTTACAATTGCAAAGGCGAATATTGCAAAGACTCTTAGGAAGTCGGCTTTGAACAGAGGAATTCCAATTCTTGTGTATGAAGGAGGAGAATCCCTGCGTCTGGATGGATACTCCATCCAGAAAGGCCTGGACGGATTAAAGCGACTAATGGCGGCCAGGGGTTTTACGGGCAAGCAGCCCCAGCAACCAAATAAAACCCATAACCTCAACAGGACTACCTGGGTGAGAGCAGATCGCTCAGGTATTTTCCAGTGGACAAAAGAATCAGGATCAAAAGTCTTCAAAGGCGAGCCTCTAGGCTTTATCTGTGATCCCTATGGGGAAAGCAAGATCTTTGTAAAAGCAAAAAGGGATGGCTTCATTATCGGACATAATAATGCCCCCGTTATAAGTCAGGGTGACGCACTCTTCCACATTGGCTTTTTTGACTAGTTCCCTACTTCGGGATCGAAAAATGAAAAATAGACCCAAGACCGGGACCTGTTTCCAGCCAAATTCGACCAGAGTAATCTGCAATGATCTTTTTGACTAATGAAAGAGACATCCCTGCTCCGGGATGAAATTTTCCAGCAGGATAGGAACCAAATAACTCGTGAATGGCCGCTTTGATCTGACTACCAAGGTCAGCAGAACCATTTTGAATACTGAAATGATGCTCCCTATCCATTTCCTGATGTCGGATCTTAATTTTTGGATTAGCAGATGAATAAGCCATGGAATCCAAAATTAGATTTTGAAATACCTGTCGCATATGGACTTCACTCGCTTCAACAAATGGGAGATCATCCATTTCGATTACCAAACCATTGTTGGCTAATGAACTCCTTAAATTTTCGACCACATCAGAGACACTCGATTTTAGATCAATGCTTGAATGACGATCTCCATCTTTTCTCAGTTTCTGATAATCGACCATTTCAGAAACCAAAAAATCTAATTGATTGGCTGGTTCCCGGAAACCTTCGTAGGATAATTCACTCTTTTCTATTTCTCTTTTCAGACCTCTGTTTGTTTCGCTTAATTTCCGGATTGAATGACTAAGGATTTGATCAATTTCTTTTTCTTTTTCCTGAACTAGGCTATTGGCTTCCTTAGAGGATTGTAGGCTTTCTTTTAGCTCAATTGTTCGATCCATTAGCATTTGATCCAAGCCCTTTCGAATTTGATTAGAACCATGTAATTTGAATAAAATGAATCCTGCAGCTCCAGCCAATAAAAGCAATAAAAGGACACCCCAATAACGCATAGTATTGTACCGGTTTACCTTTTTCTGATAATTCCGAATCGTTTTATTTTTGGAATCAAGAGTTGTTTCTGCGTCTAATAAAGAAAAAGAATTCACGAATGCTTTTTCATCAGAGCTTTTCTGCCAATCGATAACCTCATTTGCCCATTCAGTGAAATCTTTTGCTATGATTTTTTGACCAAGCACAAAATCACCCTGGTTCTGAATCTGAAGTAATTCACTTCTAAAAGTTCCCACTTCAAGGGGTAGATCTTCGCTTTCGGCAATCTGCAAGGCCTCAAGAATGATTTCTTTTTTCTCCGTGAAGTCTTTTGCCCTTCTGGCTTTAAAAATCAAAAAGGAAAGGTATTCTTTAGGGAATGCAGAAAGGTTTTTAAGATCCTCCTTTTGTTTTTCAATGTCATCCTGAGATGATTCATTTAAATTTTTGTTTTTCATACTCACACAAAGTATGTGAGCATCCATTTTTGAAAGCAGGTCTTTTCTTACAATGTAATCAATATATAATTGAGATTGTTCAGGGTCTCCTTTTTTCAAATACAATTCGGCAAGATCCAATCTAAGCCTCTTGTGCAAATAATCATCTTTATCAGACTTTGCAACCCCGTCTTTCAAAAAGCCTAATGCAGAAATCGTGTCTCCGGATTTTTTGGCAAGTTCACTTTTTAAGAAAGAATAGTACCTATTTAAATTTTCATTTTCAATTGGAACCGGAATCTGGTTGCAAAGCTCCAGAGCTTGTACGTGATCCGCTTTCATTATGGAAAGATGACTTTCGATCAGGTGGATCCTTAATTTCGCCTCACCATCCAATTTTTCACCATGGAAACCCCTCAAAAGTTGAAGCATCCGAAAGGCTCCGGGATCAGGGCTTTCTGAAAATAGCATCGACTCAGCTCCTTTTGCCAGGGCTTTCATTTCCCACTGAGTTTCTGAATGGCCATGAGCCTCATTGTAGGCAACCAAACAATAATTAATGGCTTTGAGACCGTCAATTCCTATGTAAGCATCTGCTAAGTCCAGATAAAGAGAACATCTGGTGGATATATCCTTTTCCGCTTGCAGAGATTCAAGAATTACCTCTCTTCGGGTCTCCTGGGCGTTCAAAAATGTAATGAAAGTGGGGAATAGAGCGAAAACAATGATCAATAGTCGCATTCCGGTAAATTTCGAAGGATACGGCTATTTAGTCGCAAAAATCATTCCTTCCTACTCTCTTCGGAGAACCTCAAGCGGAGACTGTCTTAGAATGACCCCGATATTATTTAGGCCAATAAGCAGGGTCAGGACCAGGATGGCCAATCCAATGAAGGACGGGATCAGAATTCCGGGCCGAAAATCCATATCAAAAGCAAAGGTTGCCAATGCCCAGGCAGTTCCAAACGAGAGAATAAATCCAGTAGAAACTGCTAGTAAACCTTGAAACAGATATTCATAGCCATTGATTCGAAGCAATTGTTTTCCGCTGGCACCCAATGTCCTAAAAAGGACCGCCTCCCGAATTCTCTGATACTTGCTCAGGATAACCGAGCTGATGAGTACCATCAGGCCGGTGAGCAGACTAAAAAAGGCCATAAACTGGATCACGAAGGACAATTTTTTAAGAATGGAATCTACAGACTCGAGTATGCCGCCCATATCAATGATGCTCACATTCGGAAACCCCTTTACGACGGCAGTCTGAAAGTTTCTTTTTTGCTCATTAGTCTCGGTCCTGGTGACCAGGACATTGAATTGAGGAGCATTTTCCAGAACGCCCGAGGGGAACAAAACAAAAAAGTTTGTTTGCAATCTATTCCAATTGATCTTCCGAATGGAGACCACTTCCGTTTCAATTGGAGCGCCCTGAACGTTAAATCGAATATGGTCTCCAAGACCTGCCTTTAGATCTTCGGCAATACTTTCAGAAATACTGATGCCTATCTTTCCCTGCGACGCCTTTCCAGGCCAGGCACCTTCTAATATGGATTCGGTATCCGATAAAGTGTCTCTATAGGTCACCCGGAATTCACGGTTGTACACCCATCTTGGCCTGCGTTCCTCGCGATCTAGTTCTGAATTTTCTTTTTTGGTCCAACCGTTTACCTCTTCGATCCGGGTCGTAACAAGGGGTACAGACTGGATCAATGGCATTTCATTTTCGAGCGTCAGCTCTTCAAGTTCTTTAATCTGATCAGACTGAATATCAAATAGAAGAGTATTTGGTTGGTTGTTACTGCCAGTTAATTGAACCTGTTGTAGGAGTAATTCCTGGACAAGGAATAAGGAAAGGATAATGGTGGTTCCCAATCCAATGGTGATCGCTAATATCAGGGTCTGGTTATTGGGGCGAAACAGGTTTGCCAAACCTTGTCGGGCCTCATAGCTCCACCTTTTAGGAAAGAACCGCCTGGCAAACTTCATCAGTAAGAATGCAACCAAAGCAAGTATACCCACTATTAGGCTTAAGCCTAAAATGGAGACTAGGGCACTCATTGCTGACTTGGTTTGCCAGAATGCAAAACCAAAAAGAAAAAGAGCGATCAGTGCGTACAAAAAGTATGAGGATCGGGGCAGCTTAATGTCTCCGGATAGTTCTCTAATGCTATTTAGAGGGTTAACTCTTTTGACCTGGCTCAAAGGGATCATGGAGAACAAATAACTTATGATAAGGCCAATGGCCAGTCCAAACAATCCAGCTTTCCAGGAGATAGAAGAGGAGATCTCCGTGAGTGGTAAAAAGGATGCCAAAACAACGGGCAGCACCTTTTGTAAGATGCTACCAACCAATACCCCGGCAAGACTACCGATCAACCCCATCGCCATTATCTGGACGAGGAAAATCCGGAAAGCATCACTGCCTTTCATTCCGAGGCACCGAAGGATGGAGACTGTTTTTCTCTTGTCTTTAAGATAAATATGAAC
>JABDJM010000450.1 GCA_013002475.1 Saprospiraceae bacterium
TTCAAGGGAGAAGTGTCGATTTGGCCTGTGGCGGCCAGGATTCCTATCGCGGTCGGCAGATCATAGGCAGATCCCTCCTTTCTAATGTCTGCCGGGGCGAGATTTACTACAAGCTTTACCCTGGGCACCTTATATCCGGTATTAACGATGGCGGCTTCAAATCTGCGCCACCCCTCGCGAACAGCGTTATCTGGCAACCCTACAACAGCATATGGATTGGATCCTTGGGGGACGGCGCCCCCGGCATTAACTTCAACAGCAATAGGAATGGCATCAACGCCATGAAGGGCGCTGGCATGAGATGTAGCAAGCATAGAGGTGATTTTAAAGACACCAATATAAAATAATATGTTTTATAAAACAACACATTTTGTGTTTTTTGTGATTTGTGCCGATCCTTTTTCTATTTTGAGTTGATAATCAACTGTTAGCTGTTGAGAACCATAGTAAACAATCTATTTAGTAATTATTTTCAGGTCAGGTATATCCGGCTCAACCGGATTATGCGAAAGCCCCGTCGAGTCCAAGAACAGCTATTCCAAAAATTGATCTATAGTGCCCGAAACACCCAGTGGGGAAAGGATTTTGGATTTTCCCAGATAAAAACTGTCCATGATTTCAGGCGGCAAGTACCCGCGCAGGGATATGAAGAACTATTTCCTTACATCCATAGAACGATGTTGGGAGAACCGGATGTTTTGTGGCCTGGAAAAGTAGACCTGTTCTCTAAGTCTAGCGGGACTACCAATGACAAAAGCAAGTATATCCCTGTAACCATCGAGAATATGAGGAAGTGTCATATTCGGGGAACTTGGGATACGATGAACCTTTTTTACCACGAACACCCAGAGAGTCAGATCTTTTCCGGAAGAAACTTTTTGATGTCTGGTTCACATTACCCATTTGAAGAAAATCGAAAATCTATTATTGGTGATGTGTCTGCATTGATGATAAAAAGGATGCCCTTTGTAGCGCGCCCATTTTTTGTTCCTGATCGGAACATAGCCTTGATGCCGGAGTGGGAAAGCAAAATCGAAAAAATGGCTGAAATAGCCATTGACCCCAAAATTGCAGAGACAGTAACTATGATAGGAGGGGTTCCAACATGGGTGATCGTATTCTTTAATCGAATGCTTGAGCTTACTGGAAAAGAGAACGTCCATCAAATCTGGCCCAACTTTGAGGCCTACATTCATGGAGGCGTAAGTTTAAGACCCTATAAGGGCGAACTAAAACGATTGTTCCCGGAGAAGAAAATCTCATTCAGGGAGGTTTATAATGCCAGTGAGGGTTATTTCGGCACACAAATTTTTGATTCAGATGAAGACATGCTTCTTCTTTTGGACAACGGTGTTTTCTATGAGTTCATTCCAAAGGAAGAATGGTCAAAAGACCACCCAAGAACACTTACCATTGATCAGGTGGAAAGAGACCAGGAGTATGCACTCATGATTTCTACTAATGCCGGCTTATGGCGATATCGAATTGGCGATGTCATAAAGTTTACCTCAATACAACCCTACAAGTTTGTGATCTGTGGAAGGACTAAGCAGCACCTAAATGTGTTTGGTGAGGAGGTCATGGTAGATAATACTGATCAGGCACTGGAGCAAGTTTCTGAAATTATGCAGGCCACCATTCGGGATTATACGGTTGGCCCCGTGTTCATGTCAGGACACGAACAAGGAGGGCATGAGTGGGTGTTGGAGTTTGAAAACCCGCCTCATAATTTGGATCGGTTTTCCTTTTTACTGGACAAACACTTACAGAACCTAAATTCGGATTATGAGGCAAAACGATATAGGGACATGGCCTTGAAATCGCTAAAACTAAATGTGGTTCCAAAGGGAACCTTTGAAACCTGGATGAGGTTGAGGGGCAAGTTCGGAAACCAGAATAAGGTTCCGAGGCTAGCCAATCACCGGCACCACATCAAAGAGCTTCTAAATCTGGCCGATCGAATCGGTGTCCGTCAAGAATAAATCCCCCTGGTTTTTGTTTGTACTTTTGTAGGCTAATTCATTTAACAGATGTTTTCTGAGTACGATGTCATTGTAGTTGGGGCAGGTCATGCAGGTTGCGAAGCGGCTGTAGCAGCAGCCAATATGGGCTGCTCGGTGATGTTGGCAACGATGAATCTGCAGACGATTGCACAAATGTCCTGTAACCCGGCGATGGGTGGGGTAGCAAAGGGGCAGATCGTTCGGGAAATTGATGCTCTTGGTGGCTATTCCGGAATCGTTACCGACGAAACAAGAGTCCAATTCCGACTACTCAATAAATCAAAGGGGCCAGCTATGTGGAGTCCCAGGGCCCAGAGTGACCGAATGCTTTTTGCCGGAAAGTGGAGGGCAATGCTGGAGGCAAATCCTAAGATTGATTTTTGGCAGGAGATGGTAAAAGGCCTGGTGGTAAAAGATGGCGTTGTCTCTGGAGTTCGGACTGGCCTCGGCATAGAGATTCCCGGCAAAACAGTGATACTAACGAATGGAACTTTTCTGAACGGATTGATCCACATTGGCGATAAGCAATTTGGTGGAGGGCGTGCAGGAGAAAGGGCGTCCACCGGAATAACCGAGCAACTGGTAGAGCTTGGGTTTGAATCCGGCAGAATGAAAACCGGCACTCCACCCAGGGTAGACGGGCGAAGTCTTAATTGGGATCTTATGGAGGTACAGCCAGGGGATGAAAATCCGAGTCGTTTTTCATTTACAGAAACAAAGGTTCCCGACAAACAACTTTCTTGTCACATAACATATACCAACTCGGAAGTTCATGAAATTCTAAAGACTGGTTTTGAAAGGTCCCCAATGTTTAATGGCAGGATCCGTGGCCTTGGTCCCCGGTATTGTCCGAGTATTGAAGATAAGATCGACCGGTTTGCGGATAGGGACCGGCATCAGCTATTTGTTGAGCCAGAGGGTTGGGATACCGTGGAGATTTATGTGAATGGGTTTTCATCTTCGCTTCCCGAGGAAGTTCAATACGAAGCGATGAAAAAGATCCCGGGTTTTGAGAATGTAAAAATGTTCCGACCCGGATACGCCATTGAGTATGACTTTTTCCAACCAACCCAATTA
>JABDJM010000459.1 GCA_013002475.1 Saprospiraceae bacterium
CCTATACGATGCGAATACAGTTTATGTCGCATTGGATAATCATAAGTATGGAGACTTCAAGCCCTACCTGGTAAAAAGTACTGATGCAGGACTTAGCTGGACATCCATTTCAGGAAATATTCCTGAAAATCACCTTGTATGGAGGGTAATTCAGGACCATGAGAAATCCAACCTTCTGTTTGCAGCAACCGAATTTGGCATTTTCTTTACCCTCGATGGAGGCAGCAAATGGATGAAATTGAAAGGTTCTCCCACCATACCATTCAGGGATATTACAATCCAACGTAGAGAGAATGACCTGGTAGGTGCTTCATTTGGAAGAGGATTTTTTGTCCTTGACAACTATAGTGTACTGCGGGATGTAACTGAAGATGGATTGGAATCACCTGGTAAGATATATGCGGTAAAGGATGCCGACTGGTATGTTCCTCGAAATATTGCAAGCCCACAGGGAACCGGAAAATTTGTAGGGAATAACCCTCCTTTCGGTGCGACATTCAGTTATAGCCTGGGTGAAAGTCTAAGTACAATGGCAGGAGCTCGTAAGAAAGAAGAAGGAAAGTTAAAGAAAGATGGAAAGGATGTCCCATTTCCGGGATGGGAAGCATTGGATGCGGAGAAAGATGAAGAAAAACCAAAAGTAGTCCTCACGATCAAGGATGAGGATGGAACGGTAGTCCAGAGGCTTAATGGTTCTACAAGTAAAGGGCTGCACAGGACAAGTTGGAATTTGCGGAAAATGGGTAAATCCGGAATTCGACTTCAACAACAATCCGGTGGAGGAGGTTTCAGAAGAGGAAGTAGGGGAGCTATGGTCACTCCCGGGACATATACAGTGACATTATCAAAACAAGTTAATGGAGAGGTGACTGTTCTTGACGGACCAGTTCCATTTGAATTAGTACCCCTGCGCAAGGGTACTTTGAAAGGTGCTTCATACGAAGAAATAATAGCCTTCACCTCGGAGCTGGAAGATTTGCAAAGCGCCATGTCCGCTTTCAACTTCAAACTTGATCATTGCCAAAAGAAGATCGGTGCCATGAATACTGCTGTTAGCAGGCTGGACAAAGATGCACCTGGTATGATCTCGGATCTTTATCAATTGAAAAAACAACTCATTGCCTTCGACCGAAAGGTCAATGGCAGCGATGCCAAATCTGAAATTGGAGAGCGTAATAATCCTTCTGTACAATCCAGGATGTTTGTTGGATTCAGGGGCCTTTCCACGACGTATGGACCTACCGAAATGCACAAAGAAAGCCTTCGTATAGCCACGACAGAATTTGAAGGATTGAGAAGTGAGTTGGAATCAATAGAATCAGGCGATCTGAAACGCATCGAAGAAAAACTATCAGAGATGGGCGCTCCCTGGATTGAGGGACAAGCCATTCCTAAGAATTATTGATGATCAAAACATCCTTGCCCGGGCCGGAAAGCTCGGGCAAGGAATTTCTCTTCTTGAGTGGTGTTTTCTTTACTAATGCGGATAAGTGTAACCCGCTTGTAATCCCAAAGGAAAACCAATCAGCCAGAATATCACAAGAAATACCGTCCACAACAGGAGGAAGGCGATCGAGTAAGGAATCATCAAAGAGGTTAGTGTTCCAATTCCTGTTTTCTTTACATATTTCTGGCAAAAGACAACGACTAATGGGAAATAAGGCATCAATGGTGTGATTATGTTTGTAGACGAATCACCCACCCTGTATGCTGCCTGGGTCAGTTCAGGCGAGTAGCCCAGTTGCATGAGCATAGGAACGAAAATCGGAGCCAGTAAGGCCCATTTAGCAGATGCTGAACCCACAAAAATATTAACAAATCCAGCTAGGAATATGATACCTGCGATCGTTACAGGTCCAGGCAAACTGAGTGACTTGAGGAAAGCAGCTCCTTTGATGGCCAGCAGTGCCCCAAGGTTGGAGGTAGCAAAGGCCTGGATAAACAAAGCACAGAAAAAGGCCATTACAATGTAATATGCCATCCCTCGCATAGCGTCTGACATCTCATCAATGACGTCTTTACTTTTCTTAAACTTGCCAGATACATATCCATGGATAACACCTGGTATTAGAAAGAAAAGGAAAATTAAGGGCACGATGGATTGCATGATCGGAGCGCTAAATGAAGAAAGAGATCCAGTAGCGTCTCGAAAAGGTGAATTAGTTGGCAAAACACTGATTATCAACAGGATCAGTAACAAGATAGAAACAAGGGTAGCGATCCAAAATCCTCGTCGCTCGGCTGGAGCAATAGTACGCATATCCTGAGCTTCCTCTATGTCATCGTCAATGGGATTGATCTTATTAAGCCGCGGCTCTATAATGCGATCGGTTATATACCAACCAAGCAACGTGATCAGAATACTGGAAGCTGCTGTGAAATAATAATTACACAGGGGATTAACCAGGACCTCGGGATTGATGATCTGAGCAGCAGGTTGAGTAAATCCTTGCAAAAGAGGATCTAAAGCGGAAGGAAGAGGATTGGCACTGAAACCTCCTGAAACACCTGCAAATGCTGCTGCAATTCCAGCCAGTGGATGTCGCCCCGCTGCATAAAAAATGATTCCCCCGAGGGGAATAACCAGTACATATCCTGCGTCTACAGCAGAATGGGATATGA
>JABDJM010000464.1 GCA_013002475.1 Saprospiraceae bacterium
TCCCTACTCAAAGCCCATAGCTTTTCAGCAATGGGATCACCCCCGTATTTCTACCTGGTAGTATTCTCGTGTTATTTCACTACCTTATATGGGTTCCTCCCTCAAAGCCAAAATCATGAAAAAAATATCCCACACCCTTTTTATTCTATTGCTTGCCAGCCCTGCCCTTTCCTGTGTAATCGATCAAACCCAAGCAGAAACAAACAATGGAGTTAATTGGCCCGCAGCTGCCCCAACCTGGGGTCAAAGTTTTACCCCTTGTGAGACGGGTGACATTTGGGAAATAGCCGTATGGCCAGAATTTACCACTACAGGCAATCACAGTCTTATATTAAGATCATTTGACTGTTCTACTGTTCTTTGGACGGTACCTAACATAAACATTAGTGGTGGAACTGTAATCATTGTGGATTTGGCCACTGGAAGCGGTGCAAGCAGATCCGTGACGGCAGGAACTCCTTTAATCTTTCAACTCATTGGTCCAGGTGGTAGCAATATTCAAATGTGGTTGTCCCATTTAAACCCTTACGCCTTAGGGAAGGATATTGCGGATAATTGTGGGACATTTGAAACAGACTGGTGGTTTCGCATTGGCATAAATGAGGCATTGCCTACCCTTCCAGTCGAACTCTCCTCCTTCTCTGCAAGATTGATAGAACAAGATAACGTTGTTGTCCTAAATTTTGAAACAGCTTCGGAACTCAATGTATCCCATTTTGATTTCCAACATTCAATCGATGGTGAACAATACCATGATTTCGGTTCATTAAATGCTTTTGGGACAACAGATTCTGATAATGCTTATCAATTCATTCACGAAGCGCCGAAACCGGGATACAATTATTACCGTCTCAAATTGGTTGACCGTAATGGCAGCTTTCAATATTCAGAAGTAAAAACTGTCAACATTAGAAGCATTAATCAGGTAAATATTTTTCCAAATCCAAGCAAAGGTAAATTCCAAATAAATGGTATACCAGCTCAAACAACCAAAGTCAAAATCATAGACACCTTTGGGAATATTATCTACAGGCAACCCAATTCAGATTCAGTGATTGATATTTCAGGAGTTCCCAGCGGACTCTACTTAATAGTTTTAAACATTTCCAATCAGAATCACACCAGGCGTGTCATAAAACTTAATTGATTGTACTGAAGTAAAGGAATGCGCCTTACAATTAGCAAGCCCCTCAAAGCCAAGCTCATGAAAAAGCAATCCCAAATCCTTATTCTTTTATTGTTGACATTGAATGCCCTTTATTCCCAAAAGGAAAATAATAATTGGCTCTTCGGTCAAAACTGTGGATTATCATTTAGTCCATTCAACACCAGCCTGCCTAGCAGCTTAAGTACCTATGAAGGATCTGCTTCTATATCGGATCAGGAGGGGAATTTACTTTTCTACACAGATGGCGTTAAAGTCTATAACAGAAACGGTGGGGTTATGAACCCAGTCACCAATTTGTGGGGAGACCCATCTTCCACCTCTTCTGCTATAATTGTTCCCCGACCATGTTCAACCACTGAATATTTCATTTTTACAGTGGACTTTATTCTCGGCAATAATGGGATAAATTACTCACTTGTAGATATGGATGATAATGGAGATTGTTTTGTCTCTCCAACAGATCTTGGACAAATTGTGCAGTCAAACGTAAACCTCCCTGGGCCAAATGGCGAAAAGATATGTGTTGTTAAACATGCGAATGAACTGGACTATTGGATTATTACAAATAAGGCAAACAGCAATAATTTTTTCGTTTATGAATTAACTCAGGGAGGCGTAAATCACACTCCGGTCACATCCAATTCTGGCCCTATCATTGGATCCTATGGATATTTAAAGGGATCTTCCTCAGGCAGCCAATTGGCGATAGCAAGCTCTAGCATAAGTCAAAATGGCAAGGTTGAAATGTATTTCTTCGATCCCAGTACGGGCGTGATTACGCACAATCAAACTATTTCTCCAAACCGGGAGTTTGTTTATGGAGTAGAATTTTCTGATAATGAAGATTACGTATATTTTTCCTGTGACGACCTAAGCACCGTCACCCCAAATGCAAAAGAAATCTACAGTGTGGACTTAACTTTAGCTACGCCCACTCACACCTTAGTACATACCTCACCAGATATTCTTCCAGCAAACACCTACTCTAATTTGGGAGCTCTACAAATAACCCCAGATCGCAAAAAAATCCTTATTGCAAAGGGAAGAACAAATTTTTTGGATGCAATTGACAATCCAAACTTCGGAGGTACGTATTTGGTGGATGATGTACCCCTTGCAAATATGAGCTATGTCGGTCTCCCCCATTTCGTTACTGGAGACCTTAGAAAATGCAAACCATTGGATATGGTTGCCTATAGACCTACGGCGCCAGATCTATTTCCTCCCGCCATAAAAACCGAGATTATAAGTGCGGGAATCCATGGAATAGACAAGGAGTACGGAGATATCGACGCCGATGGGGACATCGACATTTTATTTACGAAAAGTATTACTCCTCAATCCAAATCACTTCATGTATTTAAGAATAGCGCAGGATATTGTACTGGAAATGCACCTTCCTTTCCAAATCCCGCCATTCCTCTTGGGTTGGATAATTGCAATTCTTTTCGCCTCTTTGATTGGAATGGGGATGGCTACAATGATTTGATTATTCACGGTAGCCCAGATGGCATCGAAGGGATTTTCCTTTATATAGCTGATGGCACTGGAGGCTATCTTCCCTCAGATATTTTACTTGACGGAAGTAATTTCGATTATGAACCATTCCAGTTTATTGAAGTAGGAGATTTAAATCATGATGGCCTCCCTGATTTGCTTATCAGTGGGAATGATTCATATTTTATTGAAGGCACGGATTACTATGAAAATAACGGATTGGGCGGAGTAACTTTTATTGCAAAGCTAATTCCTGGTAATGGTGGAAGCCTCCCTATCCCTGAAATGTATGATGCAGATTGTCAAAACGGATTAGACATCCTTATGTCAGATCCACTTTTCGGGCCACCCCCTTTAGGAGGTGGTAGAATGTATTTCCATGAAAATTCTGGTGTAGCTAGTTCTGGCACCCTTCCAAATATCAATATTGCAGGGGTAACCAATCAATTTGGATTCAATGATATACCACAAAGTGTTAGCCTGGATTTAGCCTGTGATTGGGTGGTTACCCGAATAGTAGATTTTTTTAACGATGGTTGTCCCATTGCCATTTCATATAGTGAGTGTACTGACAAACTCGTTTACTATCCAAAGCAAAATTGTCTTTGCTCCACACAGCCAGTTCCTTCGTCTACTAATGAGGTAGAGAAGGAAAAAATATCCATGCAAATTTTTCCTAACCCAACCACATCTGTCGTACAAGTGGAGTTGACCCTAATGGAAAGTACAGAGGCAAACATAACCCTGTTTGACCTTCAAGGAAGAAGATTAAGAACACTCGCCAATACTTTCATGAGTACGGAGCATGTCTACAACGAATCATTCGATGTGTCTGATTTATCATCTGGCGTATATCTAATTCATGCGATTACTGAAAAAGGATTTTCAGGAGTTGAGCGCTTGGTAATTGTGAGGTAATTAGATAATAAATAATTGGAATTGGTGGCAGATACCCAGTCTTAGGTTGTTGTTTGGTTAAGGTGGAATGGGGTGGTTAACAATTGTCGAACGATGGTTGAGGTTTATTTGACAATATCGAAACGATTGCAAATTTCTTTTTGCCAGGGCAAAGGAAATCAATCATGAACAGAATGGCCGAATCCTTGGAGGCCATTCCATGATCGGTTTTCGCTTTTTGATCACAGATCAAAAATTGCATTCGCAAAAAGTGCCCTTTCTTTTGTTTCGTTTTCTTTGGGCAAGCAAAGAAAATGAAAAGAAAAATTTCTCATATTTTACACACTCTTCACCAAGAAACAACCAACATGAAAAACATCATTTTCCTTCTCATCCTATCATTCACTTCATTTGTATTAGCAGCCCAAGACGACAAAAAGAAAAAAGAGGCTGCCGATGTTCCTGCCCAGGTATTTGAAAGCTCAGGCGAAGTAACCATTGCAGGGTCTAGTCTCCGATACAACGCAAAGGCCGGTCAACTTCGCATCACGGACAATGATGGCAAGCCCATGGCCAATTT
>JABDJM010000470.1 GCA_013002475.1 Saprospiraceae bacterium
GGATGAATATATGCCGATTGTAAAAGGTTCTGAATTAAATGATGACCCTTTGAATCCCATCTCCCGATATTCGTTAGATCTGATCGCTGAAAAAGGAGATGAAACTCCTATAGATTGGGTGCATCGCTCTGAGCGGTATGTGGAGAAACTGGCTACACCAGATGTAAGCATTGCAGATTTGGTCGGTGATGTGGATCCCATTAAGGCGGCTACCTTGAAGTTGCCCTATTCCGATCAGAGAGTGATCCATTTTGGACTTATTCCCAGAGCTCACCGATCAATTTTTGTCATCAACGAATTACCTGACTTGCAAGCGAGGATCCAGGTTTCCCTGTTCAATATCCTTCAGGAGGGAGATATGCAGATTCGAGGTTTTAAGCTGCGCTTGCCTCTGGACATTCAGTTTCTTTTTACCGCTAACCCCGAGGATTACACTAATCGTGGAAGCATTATCACACCGCTTAAGGACCGGATAGAGTCCCAAATACTAACTCATTATCCAAAGGACACTGAGATTGCCAAGTCGATCACGGCCCAAGAAGCATCGCTCTCTGAGGGACAATCCAGGATAGAAATTCCAGAGCTTCATAAGGAACTCTTGGAACGCATCAGTTTCACTGCCAGAGAAAGTGAATTTATCGATGAAAAATCTGGTGTTTCCGCAAGGCTCTCTATTTCGGGTTTTGAAAATTTGGTAAGTACAGCTGAAAGGAGAATGCTCCTAAATCAGGAGTCTAAGACGCGAACCAGAATTCTGGATTTTTGGGGAGTAATTCCTGCCATAACAGGGAAGGTGGAGTTGGTCTATGAAGGCGAGCAAGAAGGACCTTACCAAGTGGCCTTATCCCTGATTGGTGAGGCCGTAAAATCTCTCTTCCTTGAACATTTTCCTGATCCGGAAAAACTAAAAAAGGGTGTGGAAAGTGATCCATACGGAGTTATTAGGGCTTGGTTCGGTGGTGGGAACTCAGTAGATATACTTAATGACGCTTCTGATAAGGACTTTAGTTCCGCTCTGTCTAAGGTAGCCGGACTAAAAAAACTGGTGAAATCCTTTTCTAGTGGTAAGGAAGATGAATCTGTTCTGATGGAGCTTGCCCTTGTTGGGTTATCTGAATTTGATATCATTAATAAGGATTTGATCCAATCCACTTTTTCGTTCAAGGATGTTTTGGCTAATATGTTCAACGACCGGGATGAGGACCTCGGAGGATTTTTTGACAACTAACAAGAAACCTGAGAGGGTAATTGGATAATTAGTGGACATTTTCCCCGGGGCAATTGGGCTTCACTCCCTGTATTTGGTCGTATATTCACCGAATCTTTTAAGTTAAAATGAATTCCTATCCATGAGGCAGTTTTTTTGTGCCCTAATTCTCCTCTTTTTTGCCCTTCCTTTAGCCCAGGCCCAAAATGGAGGGACAGTCCGGGGAAATGTGTTTGACAAGGATTCCGGAGAGCCCATAATTTACGGAACAGTGCGACTTGTCGGAACAGACTTTGGTGTTTCAACAGATTTCGAGGGATTCTTTTCTATGGGGAATGTTCCTCCAGGTGAATATACTCTGGCTGTATCTTATGTCGGTTATGACTCTACGGCTGTAGACATAAATGTGAAAAATGGATCCAACATCTATAAAAGGATCATGCTTCAGGAGGGCGGAATTAATCTTGGTGAGATCCAAATTTCTGCCGAAAGAGAAAAATCAAAAAACCAGGTCAAAGCTTCTGTAGTTACAATCACCCCGAGGCAGATCCGTGCCTTACCTTCAGTTGGAGGAGAGGCTGACATTGCTCAGTACCTTTCCATTCTCCCTGGGATCATTTCCACTGGTGATCAGGGTGGTCAGATTTACATTCGTGGTGGCTCACCCGTGCAAAACAAGATCCTACTTGATGGACTTACTATCTATAATGCCTTTCACTCAATAGGTCTCTTTTCTGTTTTCGAAACAGAAGCTGTCCGAAATATCGATGTGTATACCGGAGGGTTCAATGCAGAGTACGGAAGCCGGATCTCAGCTATTGTGGACATAAACACACGTGAAGGAAATAAAAAACGATGGGGTGGAAAGGTAGGGATCAATCCATTTTTAAGCAAGGTTCTTATTGAGGGACCTTTGAAAAAACTAAAAGACGAAGGAGGGGGATCAACATCCCTGATGGTGACTGGTAAATACAGTTACATAGATCAAACCTCTAAATCATTGTACTCCTATGTTGATTCTGCTGGTCTTCCATATAACTTCCAGGACATCTATGCAAAGTTGAGCATGGTTTCACAAAATGGTTCCAAACTGGATCTTTTTGGGTTCAACTTCGATGATAACGCCAAATTTGCTGGCGTTGCAGATCTGAATTGGATCACAACTGGTGGCGGGGCAAGGTTCAAATTAATTCCAAGGACTTCTGCTTTCATCATAGGTGGATTATTTGGCTTTAGTTCCTATGAGATAGGCCTAAATGAATCAGACGGTCGCCCAAGGAAGTCATCTATTGAGGATTTCTCCGGACAAATAGACTTTACCTATTTCGGAAGAGCTAACGAGTTGAAATACGGAGTGAACATTAGCTCGATCTCGACCAATTTTGAGTTTAATAATCTCTTCGGACAAAGGATAGAGCAGGAGGATTTCAATACTGAATTGTCCGCCTTTGCCAAGTACAGACACAAGTTTGGGAATCTTATCATTGAGCCAGGTTTCAGGGTACAGTTTTACGCATCGGCCAATCAGGTTTCGCCAGAACCAAGATTGGGGATAAAATACAATGCTTCAGATCGATTACGAATCAAAGTTGCCGGAGGAATGTATTCCCAAAATCTGATCAGCTCAGTGAATGAAAGGGATATCGTAAATCTTTTTGTCGGCTTTTTAGCAGGACCAGATGAGCGAGTGATCGATCCAGTAACCGGTGAAGAAACTGATGACCGTCTTCAAAAATCGATACAGGGAGTTTTTGGTATTGAATACGATATCAACAATAATCTGGAAATTAATATCGAACCCTACTACAAGGATTTTACCCAACTGATAAATATTAACCGAAATAAACTAGAAGCAACCGATCCAAATTATCTGAAAGAAACCGGTGAGGCATATGGGATCGATTTACTGGCAAAATTTAATACTCGTAATGTTTATTTATGGGCGGCTTACTCCTATGGATTTGTAAACAGAGATGATGGAGTACAGGAGTATCCTACGATTTTTGACAGAAGGCATAATGCCAACTTTTTAGCTACATACAATACTTTGGGGGAAAACCCCTGGGAATTCAGCCTGCGTTGGAATTATGGTTCCGGATTTCCATTCACCCTGACCGAAGGATTTTACACCTATTTTTCATTTGAAGATGGAGTGGATACGGACATCCTTTCTGGAAATCCTGACCTGGGGATAATCTATGATGAGGTCCGAAATGGGGGAAGACTACCTCAATACCATCGCCTGGACCTCTCTGTAAAAAAAGAGTACAACTTCACCGATCATCTAAAGGTTGAGATCGTCGGCTCTGTTACTAACGGATATGACCGCGAGAATATATTCTTCTTTGACCGTGTGAAGTATGATAGGGTGGATCAACTTCCTATCCTTCCCAGCATGGGTGTAAACGTCAGCTTTTAATCATTCCTAATGAAAAAGATCTTTTCAATTTTACCCCTTCTTGCATTATGCACTTTCATGTTTTCTCAAGACCCTTTGCCAAGGGGATTTGCTGAAGGGGAGATGGAAAAGATGCGCGATTATTTAACTCAGGCTCAAAGCCGAAGCTTTGCTTGCGAAGAGCTACCTGAGAATGCCACGTTCAGAACCATGGCAGAGTGGGAAGAATTGGATGCTCTGGTAATCACCTGGGCTGCTCATTCCCAAATCCTGACAGAAATTGTCAGAGCAGCACAGGAAGAAGTTACCGTAATCATTGTGACTAATAATCCTTCTTCTGTTCAGACTACGCTAAGCAATGCAGGTGTGAATCCGGATTTGAATATCGAGTATGTCCAGAGAAATTATGACTCTATTTGGGTTCGGGATTATGGACCCAATACGGTTTACCAGGATGGAATCGGAGAAAGGGCCATTGTTGATTGGATCTATAATCGGCCACGGCCACTGGATGACACCGTTCCGGAAGCAGTCGCTGATCTTATGGGGGATCCCATGTATTGCACCACTACGGCCCCTGAGGATCTGGTGCATACAGGCGGAAATTTCATGAGTGATGGTATGGGGCGCGCCTTCTCCTCAGAGTTGGTATTGGAAGAGAATGGTCCCGACAATAATTGGGGAACGAGTAACCATTCTAATGAAGAGATTGATTCCATCATGTCTAAGTACATGGGGATCGAGTCTTATCCAAAATTAGATAACCTTCCCTGGGACGTCATCCACCATATTGACATGCACATGAAATTGTTGGACGAGGAAACACTGCTGGTGGGAGAGTACCCAGAAGGGATTGCTGATGGCCCTCAGATTGAGGCAAATATTCAGTTTATCCTCAGCAATTTTATCGCTCCTTCAGGAAATCCTTATAGGGTCATAAGAGTACCAATGCCGCCAGATGCTGACGGTAACTATCCGGAGTATCCCGGCAACCAATGGTGGCTTGCAGGAGATTATCGAACTTATGCAAACGCCGTTTTTGTAAACAAAACTATTCTTGTCCCAACTTACGAAGAGCAATACGATACAACGGGCCTTCGCATTTGGGAGGAAGCCATGCCAGGTTACAATATTGTAGGAATCAACTCCAATGCGATCATTCCAAGTCTGGGTGCTATCCATTGCATCACCAAGGAGGTAGGAACATCAGAACCTTTACTAGTCAATCATCTAAGACCAAGAACACTTTGTCATGATGAGAATAACCGGCTGGAAGTCTCCGCGGATCATATCTCAGGGATCGATAAAGTCAATCTTCATTTTCGCTTACAAGGGGAATTGGAGTTTACGATGCAGGAGATGGAATTTGATTTATCTGCTGGAAAATATTTTTCCGAGTTTAGCACCGGAGGTGCGGATGGCTCAAATTTAGAATACTACTTTGAAGCAATAGCAAACGACGGAAAAAGTATTAATCGTCCTTTGCCTGCACCTGTAGGATATTTTTCTGTTCCCCTTGAGCAATGTGCTCCGACCAGCGCTTCCGAAGAAATTTCAGTTGCAGGAGAAATGAAGGTTTTCCCAAATCCTGCTGCGGAGATCACCTTTATAGAAATTGATCTTTCAGAAAATTTTGAAGGAAGGTTAGTTCTTCTGGATATAATGGGAAAAGAAATCCGCACGATTAAGCAGGGAGAGTTTTCTCCAGGTATGCAGAAGCATTTCTTTGATGCTGCGACTATTCCGGCTGGAATCTATATTGTCCAGTTGCAAAAGAACCAGCAAACTATTCGAAGCCAAAAACTGGCAATCAAATAATTTATCGGATCAACGTTACATCTCCGCGGAAGCTTTCTTCAGTTCCATTAGGCCGAAGGTAAATCACTTCAAACAGGTAAACATCTGAGGCTGCTGGTTCTCCATTATGGTAACCATCCCAGCCTGCTGATCCGTTATTATTATCATAAACCTGCTGTCCCCATCGGTTCCAAACTCTAAAATTGACAATCTCAATGTTGGCCATTGTTGTCGGTTTGAAGAAATCATTTTGCCCATCATTGTCAGGAGTAAAAGCATTCGGCATGGTGATCACCGCTTCCCGAACCTCAATCTCTTTTGTGATTTCGTAGATACAATCCTCTCCATAAGTTATGGTAAGCGTAATGCTTTCTCCATCCAGGTTTAGTGCTTGCAACACAGTTGACGGCATATTGGATCCATTATCCCAGGAATAGGTAGCGTAGGAGAATACTGAATCCACACTAAGGTTGATTTCCTGTCCTTCCTCAAAGGAGGCTTGCTCCGGATCGCAAATTATTTGAGCAGGGTAGACCGGAACGATGTTGATCATTGCAGAGGAGCTAAGTACCCCACAACCATAATCAAACTGAACGGTATACTCCGTGCTGTCTTCCGGGCTTACACTAATTGAGGGGCCCTCGATGTTCCCGGGTTGCCAAATGTATATCCCGTCAACATTACCTATGGCGTCGATCATTACTTCTTCTCCTTCACAAATATCCAATTGCTGAGGGTCCAC
>JABDJM010000484.1 GCA_013002475.1 Saprospiraceae bacterium
CATTATACCCTTACCACTACCAGGCGCATCCCTTTGGTGTGGTTGGCTGGGATGGTTTTGTATACCCCTACGCTTTTAGCATCCACAATTTTGAACCCATCACAGGAAGGCTTCATATGCCTCCTCCGATCCACCAGACCTTTGCTACCCGGGGCTTTGTAATATGTTCCTTTTGCCCACGATTGTATGATTATCATCCCCTGGCGATACCGGCCCCCTATAACCACTCCAACATAGATTCTGATGAAGTACTGTATTATGTTGATGGAGACTTCATGAGCAGGAGCCATGTGGAGAAAGGTATGATCACTCTCCACCCGGGAGGAATTCCCCACGGCCCGCATCCGGGAACTGTAGAAAAAAGCATTGGAGCAAAGGAGACTGGTGAGCTTGCGGTCATGGTGGACACCTTTAAGCCTTTGCTTATGACTGAGGCTGCCGCAAAAATTGAAGACAAAGATTATTATCTAAGCTGGCTCGATAAAAAGGTCGAGGTAAGTTAAATACCATAAAAAAAGAACAATGAGTAATACGATTTCAGAAGTCCAGATGGACCAACAAACAGATACATTTCCAATTAACGGAACGGATCATATTGAGTTTTATGTAGGAAATGCGAAGCAGTCTTGCATGTATTATATGGCAGCCTTTGGTTTTGACCTGGTAGCCTACCGTGGCCCGGAAACGGGTGTTCGCGAGACCGCCAGCTATGTAATGCAGCAAGGAAAGATCCGCTTTGTGCTAACCTCCGCGATGTCTTCCGATCACCCGGTAGCCAGTCATGTTGCCAAACACGGAGATGGCGTTAAGGTACTGGCATTGTGGGTTGATGATGCCCGGGAAGCTTATCGCAAGGCAATGGAAAGAGGAGCTGAGTCTGCCTTTGAACCTGTGGTTCAGGAAGATGAACATGGTCAAGTGGTTATGGCTGGGATCAAAACCTATGGCGAAACTGTGCACACGCTGGTGGAGCGCAGCGGATACACCGGGCCATTTATGCCAGGCTTTGTAGCGAAGCGAAGCGAGCGGAAGGCTAAGCCGGTAGGCTTGAAGTACGTCGACCATTGCGTTGGTAATGTGGAATTAGGAGGTATGAATAAGTGGGTGGAATTCTATGAAAAAGTTTTAGGCTTTCAGCTGTTGATCACTTTTGACGATGAGGATATTTCCACAGAATATACTGCCCTGATGTCCAAGGTGGTTTCTAATGGAAATGGAAGAATTAAGTTTCCAATAAACGAACCAGCGAAAGGATTGAAAAAATCCCAGATCGAAGAATACCTGGACTTCTATCACGGAGCTGGGGTTCAACATATGGCTGTTGCCACTAATAATATCCTTGAAACGGTCTCTGCCTTAAGAGAGAATGGCGTTGATTTCCTATTTGTCCCAGATACCTATTACGATGACCTGTTAGATAGAGTAGGGGGAATAGAAGAGGATATTGAAGAATTGAAACGCTTGAACATTTTGGTCGACAGGGACGATGAAGGTTATTTACTTCAGATCTTCACAAAACCAGTTCAGGACAGACCAACAGTCTTTTACGAGATCATTCAACGTAAGGGAGCCAAGTCTTTTGGTAAAGGAAATTTCAAGGCCTTATTTGAAGCAATAGAAAGAGAGCAGGCCCTCAGAGGGACGCTTTAGGATAACTGCTTGCTCAGAGAGATGTTTTTTTGGAGGGCTGTTTTCCAGTCCTCCAGAAAAAACTCGCTGCTCAACATGTATAAACCATCCTGCGCAAAAGGTGACCAATTGGAAATGACTTCCTCCAGGATTTTTGACTTTTGATCTTCTTCTGCTCTGATGAATTTATACAGCCCTGCCATTAGATGATCAAAAAATCCAAGATCACTACCCTTGTGATTTTTCATTCTCTTCTGGTGAGATTTTATCAGTGTCAAAGCCATTTGATAGTCTGCAGATTCTACATGGCTGATTACCTCCAACAGATCAAACATCCTGAGATAGTTTTTCTTCCACGATTTTCTTTCGTTAAAAACAAACCGTAGGTCCCTGTGAACTTTTGAGTAATCCTTTCTTGCCAAATGGCTTAGGATAAAGTAGGTGTACATTAAGGCGGTGATATTATCTTTTTGTTGTTTGTGCTTTTTAATATGAGTCACCGCTTGCTCTTGCAGATTTGTGATTATAAAAGCATAATCCTTCCTTAAGAATGCTTCCTTGGTTTCCAGATAATAGATATATAGTCTGTGTCGACGAAGAGCAGGATACGTCTTAAATAGATCCTTGATTTTTGTTAACCCTTCATGGAGTTCCTTCTTTCTTCCCTGGGCCCTACAACATACCAGGTAATTGTAAAAGGCGGCAAAGTAAGTTCCAGGACTATGTTGGATTAGATTTGGATTATGGATAAAAAGATCAACGTTTGCTTTCTTGTACTCGTATTCCTTTTCCGGATCAGTTTCAACCAGCTTATGGTAAATTGCCTTTGACCCATTGCTATAAAACTGATGGAAAGGCTCAGTGTGTTTTTTTGAAAAAAGGGCATGCTTCATCAGGTCTCTGGCCCTATTAATATAAGCTTGTTTGGACTCACCCACATTATGGGCATTATATAAATCACTTATTTCATAGTTCAGCCTTCTGAGAATATTTAGGTCTCGAAGACTTTGGATAACTTCTGATGCGGATTCTAGCTGAGGGATCTTAGATCGGGAGAATTGATCAGCAAAAACGGTTTGAATATATAGATCAGTTTGGATCACCAATAATTGATACTCGGGGATCGAAGAATCTTCTGCAAGTTTTCTGAGTTTTTGGACCCTTGTTCTGGCCAATCCGTAAAGCTGTTTGTCTATCAGGATATCCAGCTCTTCAAGACCTTGTCGGATCTTGCTTTTTACCGATTTTTTGTAATGGTAGGATACCAGACTCTTGAGTAAAATGTCTCCAAGCTGGACCTTATACACCTTTAGATTTTTAGATAGTTTAGTTTTCCGAAAATGGTCGTGGACCTTATGTTCATCATAAGACTCCTGCCTGTTAATGAAATCAAACAGAAAGGTGGTCAAGTTTTTTTCTGATGCATAATGGCGCCTGAAGTATCGCTTTTCAGCGGCCGACATGGAATGGATAAGGTCAAAAAGATTGTGATTCGGAACCTTCACGATATTCTTAGGGGCTTAAAATTTGAGTCTGAGCGTTAAAAAAAATAATTCCCTGTTGACAGTCTTTCTCTTAAAAGAATATTCGCTCTTGCATAGGAACTTGGAAAAAGAAATCCGGAATATTTGGCACTTGCCAAGTTAATTAAAATATTTAAACAGTAGAAACACAAAATCAAACCCTTTCTACTCTTTTTGAAAAGTAAACTTTTAAAATAAATTCTGTAAAAATATTAGCTCCACAAAAGTAAGGGTACCTGTGATTTTGGTGATAACCGTGAGGTATTTGGTGTAAATGTGACAATAAGTTATTAGAAAAATTATATGCTCAATAATTACCCAATTTTATGACTGCCATTGTAGTTGTTTGGCCTATTTATTTTTGGTAATTTTGGCAGCGTCCTCAACAAGGACCCCGAAGATTTTCCCTGAAGCTTAAGATATTCTGTTTTGTTGTTATTTTCTATAGGGCAGTCCACTCTTAGCCATTTATGGTCTTTGGGTGGACTTTTTCATTAGAAAAGAATAGTGTTAGAACCGGAGATGACGGCCCCGATTATCAAAGAGATCAACAACAAAACAAGTAGGCCAATTACTACAAAGTTCCAGGAGGGAAACCTTCCTTTTGTTTCCAGATTTTTTAGATAGAATATCTCCTCTTTTGAAATGTCATGATAAGATTCCTGACTACTATCATAGTTTTCAAACTCAAGCTCCCATTCTTTTAAGAGGTCTAAAGCTTGATCTGCTTGCTCAGCAGGGACATTGAGGTCAAAGCTTCTGGAAACCACCGGAAGAGGATTAGCAACGCTTTCCGGAAATATCCTGGCTAGAATCCCTTCCTGCCGTAATTTGGCAGCGAAGAGGGCAGCATCACGTTCTAATAAGTAATGCCGTATTTTTTCCCATTTCTCTATTCTTTCATTGTCCACTGAACCAAAATTTTTAGAGTAAGGGGGGTATAAAAGACTCGTGGGTTTTAAAAATTGAATTTTTTTCGGTCTATTAGAAAGGTATGAAAATATTGATGGTTTGTCTGGGTAATATTTGCAGGTCTCCTTTAGCGGAAGGAATCATGAAGGAAATTGTCCAGCGAGAAGGAATTGATTGGGAAATTGATTCCGCTGGCACCGGAGCCTGGCATGCAGGAGAAACCCCGGACCCCAGATCCGTGGAAGTATCCCGCCGAAATGGAATACACATTGCAGATCAAAGGGCGCGGCAATTCACTGCTGAAGATTTTTCTGTCTTCGATTATATTCTTGCCATGGATGCGTCGAATTTCAGGGACATTTTGAAGCTAGCTCCCACGGAGGATGCCAGGCAGAAAGTAGAGATGATCATGAACTATGCCTATCCTGGAGAAAATCGTCGGGTACCCGATCCCTATTATGGAGGTCCCTCAGGATTTGATGATGTGTTTGAGTTATTAACTCATGGTTGCGAAGCTGTGTTGCGTCAATTAAAGTAATTACCTTTGTTAGAGAGCTTTCTAAGCTACCGTCCTAACTAAAATCAATCAATATGGCCATTGTTACCCTTGGGGAATTCATTGTCCAGCGTCAGCAGGATTTTCCATATGCGACCGGGGAATTATCTCGTCTTTTGTCTGCCATTCGCCTGGCTGCTAAAGTTGTCAATAGTCAAACCAACAAAGCCGGACTTATCGATGACATCATGGGGTCCCATGGCGAGGAAAACGTGCAGGGTGAGGTCCAGCAAAAACTGGACGTCTATGCTAACCGAATATTCAAAGAGGCTCTGCAAAGAAGAGCTGAAGTATGCGGGATTGCCTCAGAGGAAGATGAATCTTTTGTTCCTTTTGATGATAATAAGGATGCGAAA
>JABDJM010000487.1 GCA_013002475.1 Saprospiraceae bacterium
TAGTTATGCATCCATTCCATCATCAAACTATCGGCTAATAGAAGGTCGCTTACAGCCTGTTTTGTCTCAGCAGTAGAAGATCCATCAGAGTTTAACAGTGATTTTCGAAGCTGCCTCATCTCTGTCATATACTTCATGGTTTCATCATGGATTTCCATTACCTCAGACCGCAATTGGTCCGTAGGGCTAGGTGCAGGAGGGGTAGTTTTCTGGCAAGCCATGAAAAAGGCTACAAAGGATAGAAGAAATAATTTCTGCATAACATCTAAACAAAGGTGGATCTGAAATAGAATTTTGAGATCGTAAAATTACTGTCTTTTTTCTGCCTGAATAATTTCCCGGGATTAATTTGGGTCGATCTTCCTTCTGGCCGCCTTAATCTCTGACCGTCTCCTTTTTTTTGCCAACCGTTTTTCCTTCTGAGCCCTGCTAATTCTAGTTTTCTTTCTCTTTTTCTTAACCCGAAGGGCATTTTCGATCTCTCTGTAAAACTTTTTCACCACGGCTCTCTTATTTGCCAGCTGGGAGCGAAACTCTTGTGAAGAAAGGACAAGTTGACCCTTGATATTTATCCGATTAGACAATCGTTTGAATATGAGGCTTTTTTCTTCGTCGGAAAGCATCTCAGAAAGGTTTATGTCAAATATCAAGCTTACTTTTGTGCTTACTTTATTGACATGCTGCCCGCCCGCTCCACCACTCCGTGAGAAGGAGAAAACAAACTCAGGATAAAAGTCTCTGGTCAACAAGTTTTTTTGATTTTGATCCAAAGAACAGTAAAATTAAACAAGAAGATTATTGAAATTGTTAGTTACAAAATAAATCTTCCATGACAACCAAAAGGGTAATTGTTTGGTTCCGGCAAGACTTGAGACTTCATGACAATGAAGCCTTGAATCATGCTTTGGTTCGTTCTGAACAGATTATTCCGATTTTTGTCTTTGATGATCGCTTTTTCAATTCTAGTACTCGTTTTGGCTTTCATAAGACCGGACTCCATAGGTGTAAGTTTACCATTGAAGCAGTTCAGGCTCTTAGGGATTCTTTGCGGAAAAAGGGCTCCGATCTTGTTGTGCGTGTAGGGAAGACCGAGGATGTGATTTTTAAAATTGCCAGGCAGGCAAAAACTTCCTGGGTTTTTTGTAATCGTGAGCGGACGCAAGAGGAGGTTGAGATTCAGGATTCCCTAGAACAAAAACTTTGGTCTGTTGGGCAGGAGATCATTTATAGCCGGGGGAAGATGCTTTATTATACCCAGGATCTTCCTTTCCCGGTTACTCATACTCCTGAAACCTTTACAGCCTATCGACGGGAAGTTGAAAAGTTCATTCCTATCCGGGAGCCCTTTCCGGTTCCGGAAAGTATACCCAGTATTTCCAGCCGTATTGATCCAGGAAGAATCCCTGATTTGGAGGATTTCGGATTTACAGATCATGAAAAGGATTCCCGAAATCAAAATGACTTCGAAGGAGGTGAGGAAAAAGGCCTGGAGCGACTGAATCATTTCTTATGGGAGAGCGAGGCTATTAAGACATATAAGGAAACCCGAAACAACCTATTAGGGATAAACTATTCTTCCAAGCTTTCGCCCTGGCTATCACTTGGATGTATTTCTCCTAAAAAAGTCTATTCAGAATTGAAAAGGTATGAGCAGCAAATGGGCGCAAATAAGTCCACCTATTGGCTATACTTTGAACTTTTGTGGAGAGATTATTTCCGACTGTTGGCCAAGAAGCATGGCAGTTCGATCTTTCTAAAAGGAGGGGTAAAAGGAAAAGAAGATGCCGATCTCCAAAACGACTACCGGCTTCTTACTCTCTGGAAAGACGGAAAGACAGGTGTGCCTTTCATTGATGCCAACATGCGGGAATTAAAGGCAACCGGATTTATGTCAAATCGGGGCAGACAAAATGTTGCCAGTTTTTTGATAAACGATCTCAAAGTGAATTGGCAAATGGGGGCTGAATGGTTTGAATCAATGCTCCTTGATTATGACCCGGCATCAAACTATGGAAACTGGAATTACCTGGCTGGCGTGGGAGCCGATCCTAGGCCCGACAGGTATTACAATATCCTTTCGCAGGCACGGAAGTATGATCCCCATGGCGAATATGTTAGGCATTGGATTCCTGAACTAGCCCATATCCCAGGGTCAAAAGTCCACCGACCTGATATTTTAACTCAGGAGGAGCAAAAAGATTTCCATATCAAAGTGGGGAAGGAGTACCCTAATTCAATGATCAAAACCAGTAAATGGATTGGTAGCTATTGACGAGCGACCACTAGATTGCTGACTCCAGCCTTCGCCTTTACCATCAGTTCAACGCGATTCTTCACAGCCTGGCTAAAAGGTTTCTGCCATTCTATGATCAATAAACCTGTTGAATCCAGGGCAACCGGATGAACATAAAAGCAGGACTTCAGGTAATCGCCATAGACCGCCAGCACTTCCTTCGAGACAGTGGCCTCAAGGCTGGTATCTCTGGACAAAGAAGAAAGCTGGCTTCGTAATGCTTCCACCAGTTGAGATTCCTTCGCTTGTTCCTTTGAAATGATTTTTTGCACCAAACTATCCAAACGAGTAACCTCCGAAAGTCCGGACTCTACCCGGTCAAGATCCACATCCGAAGTTGTTAGGATCTCCACATCAAAATCAGGAATCCGGCTGGAGATCTCACCCTTATAATAGTCCAGGCTTTTTGAAATACTGGGCCCATACACTTTTACCAATACGCTTTTTGTTGTATCCGAATCGATGATCTTCCAATCATCCACATAGTTGATCTCCTGACCAAAGCTCTGCTCCAAAGCGACCTTGACTTCATTTTTTTCATTGGTCTCCTGGAATACTCCAACCAGGATAAAGACAGATGGGATGACTATTAAAACGCTAAATGCCAACACAAAAAGATTGGTCTTTCTTCTTTCCGATTCGTTCGTAAAACCTCTGTATGGAAAATTCACCATTCTGACAACCACATAGGTTGCTGCTGCCACGAGAGAAGCGTTAAGGAAGAACAGGTAGAAGGAGTTGAGTGTGATCTCCAAATTATTTAAGGAGGTCACTGTCCCGAAACTTTCTGTGATCAGGCCATCCTTTATCAGGTTGGCAAGTCCAAAACCTGTAACACACAAAGGAGGCATCAGGGC
>JABDJM010000498.1 GCA_013002475.1 Saprospiraceae bacterium
CCATAGTCCAGTATATATTCCAATATGCAGACACTCTTTATACTTCGCAATGGACCTGCGATCCTGGGGAAGTGGGAATCAGCAACACAATTCTTTCCAGTAATGTATGCGACACCTTGGAGATTGTGAACACACAATTTTACGACTGTGCTCCAACGTTAATCGATCTTGGAACTTGCGACCCTGATTCGGTGGGGACATTTGTTGATACTTTACAGAATCAGGTTGACCTGGATAGTATTATCATCACCAGTTACACTTTGAATCCAACTGACACCATGTTCACTTTCAGTTCATCCTGTAACCCACTTGATACTGGTATGACCATACTGACCTTTGTCAATCAAAGTGGATGTGAAAGCTATGAATTCAACTATACTTCATTGATCATTCCGGATACTCTCGAGATCATTGACTATTCCTGCGATCCGGATGTTTGGACGGATACTCTGATGGTCTTTACAAATACTGAGGGTTGTGATAGCATGGTATATTATCAAATCCTTCCATCCAGTCCTGTGATCACAATACTCGAGGAGAGCAGTTGTCTTCCTGAAGAGGCTGGCCTGGACACTCTTGGCTTTTTCCAAACTGAGACAGGCTGTGATTCGATTATTATCCTGGAAACGATTTATAGTCCACTCGAATTCACTCTGGAGCTGGAGGAAATCACCTGTCAACAAGAAACCGGAATGGCCATCATCTCTACTTTTGACGGTCAGGCTCCCTTTCTCTTTGGAGTCGAAGACGAGCCTCTTTCTGATAATCCGATTGTCACAGGACTTGGTCCTGGAAACCATATGATCATGGTGGAGGATGCCAATGGTTGTGTTGGGACAGAGGAAATATATTTAACAGAGCCATTTGGTGTTGATGTGGAATTAGGTGACGATATAGAAATAGATCTGGGAGAATCCGCTCAACTTTCGGTTCTGTATAATCAACCACTGGACACTTTCTTCTGGGAGGCCACGGCTCCGTTAACCTGTATGAATTGCCTTGATCCGGAAACAAGTCCAATGGAGACTGCCTATTTCACCCTCACAGTTATTGATGAAAATGGATGTGAAGCCACAGACCGGGTGACCGTATTTGTAAGAAAGGACCAGGGAGTATACATCCCGAACGTATTTTCTCCGAATGGAGATGGAGCAATTGAGAGCTTCACCGTATTTGCGAATGAGAGTGTGGAAAAGATAGAACTGATCATTGCTGACCGATGGGGTGAGATCGTTTTCCAGCATGATGACCTTATTCCCGGAGATCTTGAAATGGGATGGGATGGAACTTTGAACGGCGTAAAACTCAATCCGGCTGTTTTTGTTTATATGGCAAAGGTCAGGTATGTCGATGGCCGCCAGGAGATCCTGAAAGGAGACATAACACTCATTAGGTAGGAAAGAATTTCTTTTACCTTTGAGTGGAAGCAGGCTTCAAGAAACAAGACAAATCGCACCCAGAGCGTGAAGGAATTATTTTACCTCAATAAGTACTTTGTTAAATACAAATGGAAGATTCTATTGGGGATCGTATTTGTTTCCTTATCTAATTATTTCCGGGTACTTCAACCCCAAGCCATCCGCGAAGCTTTGGATCTGGTCATAAACAATATTGGGGTTTTTGGAATGTTTGATGGGAGCCCTCACCAGGAAGTTCTTTTTGCCCAGCTCGGTAAAACTCTCCTTTATTTTGGAGGCCTAGTTCTATTGTTTGCCTTAACCATGGGGATTTTCATGTATTTCATGCGACAGACCATTATAGTTATGTCCAGGCTTATCGAGTATGACATGAGAAAGGAACTCTTTGCAAAATATGAGTCCCTGGATCTTGCCTTCTACAAAAAGAACAATACAGGAGATTTAATGTCCCGGGTCAGCGAGGATGTCTCAAAAGTAAGAATGTACGTTGGACCCGCTTTGCTGTATGGAATTAACCTGGTTTCTCTTTTTGTAATGGTCATCTGGTCCATGATCGAAGTAAGTCCGACGCTAACTTTTTATAGTTTACTACCCCTACCCTTTTTGTCCATTTCAATCTATTATGTAAGTAGTTTGATCAACAAAAAGAGTGAGGTTATTCAGCAACAACTGGCTACCCTGAATAGCACTGCACAGGAATCCTATTCTGGAATCCGAATGATCAAGTCCTATGTTCAGGAGTTATCGATGGTGGGTATTTTTAGAGAACAGAGCGAAGACTATATGGAAAAATCTCTCGGCCTTGCCAGGATCAACGCCATGTTTTTTCCACTAATGATCTTCCTGATCGGAGCCAGTATCATCATTACTGTGTACATGGGAGGTCTGCAAGTAGTAAGCGGAGCCATCACTCCCGGAAACATCGCCGAGTTTGTTATATATGTGAGTATGCTGACCTGGCCGGTCACTGCAATTGGGTGGATTGCTTCCATTATCCAGCAAGCCGAAGCATCGCAAAAACGGATCAACGAATTTTTGAAAATTGACCCCGCTATCGCAAGCCCCGTCATTTCTGAAAAGAAATTCCAAGGCTCCATAAGATTTGACAATGTTTCATTTAATTATCCTGACAGTGGTATTGTAGGCCTGGAAAATGTCAGCTTTGATCTAAAACCAGGTCAAAGGCTCGCCATCCTTGGCAAAACCGGAGCTGGAAAGTCCACTATAGCGGATCTTTTGGTAAGGATGTATGACGTATCCTCTGGAAAAATCCTGATTGATGGAGAAGACATTAAGTCTCTGGATCTCTTTAACCTTCGAAAAAGGGTCGGTTATGTTCCTCAGGACGTGTTTCTTTTTTCCGATACCGTCTCTGGTAATATCGGCTTTGGTACAGATTCTTATGATCAAAAAGAGGTAGAAAAATTTGCAGGCTACGCAGCTGTTCATGAAGATATTTTGGGCTTGTCGGAAGGATACGAATCCATGGTTGGAGAAAGAGGGGTTACTCTTTCCGGAGGGCAAAAACAAAGAGTCTCGATCGCTCGGGCATTGATAAAAAAACCCGACATCATTGTTTTAGATGATTGCCTTAGTGCGGTAGATACCAATACTGAACAGAAGATACTTTCTTTCCTAAATGGTGTTTTAAAAGATAAGACCACCATAATAATTACACATCGAATTTATTCCCTATTGAAATTCGACCATATCATTGTTCTTGAAAATGGTAGAATTGCTGAGCAAGGGACTCATGAGCAATTGATCAAAAATGACGGCTTCTACTTCGACCTTTTTGAAAGACAACGGGCAGAAGAGGCAAAAATCCAGTAATTACGGGCCTTTCAGACAATTCTTAGCTTCTACATTTACTTTGATTTCTGGGATTTATGGGTATTTTTGATACACAATAAAACTAGTGATACGTGGATAGCGAGAAAAATTTCCGAAACGCCGAGAGCGTGTTCAGCAAGAAAGTAAAAGCTGGAAAGCGAAGAACTTACTTTTTTGATGTTCGGCAAACTAAGGGCAACGACTATTATCTTACCCTTACTGAAAGTACGCGTCGATTTAACGGAGAAGGTTACGACAGACACAAAATTTTCTTGTACAAAGAGGATTTCAACCGTTTTGTTTCTAGCCTTCAAGAGACAGTGGATCATGTCAAAACAGAGCTAATGCCTGATTATGACTATGATGAATTCACAAGAAAACATGAGGAATGGGAGGCAAACAGGGCTGCAGAAGCGGCTGCCGAAAACAGTAGTTCCGAGGAGTCCGGAGAAACAGAAGTATCAGAAACTGTTGAACAGACCTCCGAGGCAAGTGAGGACGATATGTCCTGGTAATTAAAAAAGGGTTAGCGTTTGCTAACCCTTTTTTAATGCCCCTATCTTAACAACACTCGCCTACTAAATATCTCTCCTCTTTCCGAAGTCAGCTTAACCAGGTATAAACCGCCGGGTCGCGAATCAGAACGTAAGTTCATCTCCACGTTCTGATCTCCCAAAATCTCTTCCCTAACAAACAGCCTCTGTCCTGAAATACTGTACAATTCCAATAGGAAATATCCTTTCAAATCAGGAATCGATACCTGGATCCAATCATTCGTAGGATTGGGGTAAACTTCAAAGCTTTGTTTTTGGTTCGTAACAGACTCTCCAGGTGAAGGAGGAGGTGGATCATTACTGGGAACTGTTTTAGTAATGACCACTGTATTATTCTGGGGAGCAATATCACCAAGGAGAGGTCTTCCTATAACTGTTGAAGTAACGACTGTCCCGGGTGGAATATCAGCAGGTACGTTTAGAGAGAAGTTTAGATACTCACACTCGAAAAAGCTTAGGCCGGCATAAAGCCAATAAGCGGTGTTCGTTTCTGGGTCATATCCACTGGCATTATTCTCCTCGGGATCAAATTCAAGATTCTCATCGTGTACCAATTCAATTCTTCCGTTGATCGTTTGCACAAAATTATTGCAATAAGTAACCTGGAAATTTTGAGTCAGACCCGGCTTGGGAGTGTTAGCATAAGCCGTAACATACAAATCGAAGTTGGTAAGGTAATCCAGAAAGAAATGATTTTCCAGACTTACATCAGCAGTATCGAGTAGGGATACTTCTAGAGTTCCGAACCCAGGACAAAGAACAAAATAAGGTTCCGGAGCATCTACACTTAGGACATATTCACCAGTGTCTACCAGGAATTCATAATAGCCTTCAGCATCGGTAAAGGTTGTGATGCCCAGAGGCGCAAGAGTCACTTCAATCCCTTCAGAAGGAATGGTACCATTGCCTAATTCACAATCTCCCTCCTCGCCATCGTCAACGACAAAGCCCCCAATAAGCACTTTACAGGAAAGGTCAGCGGTCACCTCTGCACTAAGGATCTCCTCGCAAGATCCATTAACAGAGGAAATAGTCACCGTGTAAATTCCTGGTGCGAGACCTACAGGATCGGGAATTGTTGAACCATTGCTCCATTCGAAAATGGGGTCGCTAATACCTGTTGTGTTAACAAAGGCTGTTCCGTCAATTTCATCGCAGAATGACTGGGTAGCTGAAATATCAACCGTATACCCTTCAAAAACTTCAACGGATGCGGTGTCGGATCCGCAGCCTGTGGCAGAATCAGAGACGATCAGCTGATAGATCCCTCCTTCTGTTACAACAGGGTTTGGTTCTTGAGAGGTAAATCCATTCGGGCCCACCCAATCATAATCCAAACTTTGAGCATTCCCTGGCCCAATGGAAACCATATTATTATTGAAGCAGTTAATCCATTGATCCGGACCAGCATCAGAAACCGGAGGAACCGCAGGAGATACTGTTACGATATCACTGTCAAAACATTGAGTTACTGGATTATACACTTCAAATGCATAATCTCCAGCATCCTGAATCGTAACAGTAGTATCATTTGCAATCAAATTACCATTCGGATCGTACCATCCTATCTCCGCTCCCTCAGGTATGAGTGAACCGGATCCATCGAGCACTCTCGGCACCGTACAACCTACAGTTACATCTACACCAGCATCTGCTACTACATCCGGCTGATCCAAAAACTGAAGGGTTAATTCAAGAATATTTGGGCAACCGCCTGTGGCAGTTTCTTCAAGAGTGTAATTTCCTTCCGTACAATATTCAGTACCATCGTAAACAAAACAGGTACCTGGGCAAAGAACAACCAGAGTATCAGAAACACCGGCTGGCGAAACTGTTACTTCAATGTTACTGGAAACGGGGTTTCCGGAACAATCATCAAAGGACACAGAAATCGTCCCTCCTGAAGCATTAACCCACTTGATCTCAAAGAACTCGAGAGAGGGATCACTAAGAGGTAGGGCATTGGCTGGAAATTCCCACAGGATTTCTGCACCCGCGGGTACAGGTCCCGTAAGTACATATGTTTCTTCGGATCCTTCACAAGATTCTGTTGGACCTGCAATATCTATTTGGGCCGGGATAAATTCAGTGACTTCAATGGACATGTTTTCCAAATCGCAAAAGCCTAAGATGTCCAGCATTACCTCACCAGACGGGTTACTTCCCCACAGGATAGTAACCGCATCAGTATTTTGGCCAGCCAAAATACTTGCAGGAGGGCTTACATCCCAAATGTAGGTTACTTCGGCTCCTGGATCGGTAAGATTCTCTACCTCATAAACCGTAATCTCATTTGGACAAACTACATCCGGGCCAGACATTTCAAAAACGTTTGGATATACCACCTGGGTAGTAACCATTTCTGTCTTTGAATTACAACCATTGGAAATAAAAACTTCGATAGTCCCGGAGGGCAAAGAAGTATCCCAATCCACTTGTACAAAATTCGTAGTAGGATCAGTTAGTATAACACCATTGGTCACGGACCATTGATAGGAGTATTCAGGTTGAATACCTA
>JABDJM010000511.1 GCA_013002475.1 Saprospiraceae bacterium
GTGGAAAGAAAGTAATAATCTTTTCCATCAGTCTCATGGGGCCTTTTGTCCCGGTTTGTGGCGGAGATGGAAAAATCTAACTCATCAAATGTCTCAAGAAGGTGGCGAACGATTGTAGTCTTCCCGGCCCCGGAGGGTGCAGTGAAAATTAGCATCCCCGGTTTTTCTTCCAATGATTTAAAATCCAGCATCCTATTATATGGTGTTCAAAACCTGTTCTTTGATCTTTTCAAGTTCATCCTTCATCCCAACCACCAATTGTTGGATGTTCGAATCATTTGCCTTGGACCCAAGGGTGTTGATCTCCCTGCCAATTTCCTGTGAAATGAAATTGAGCTTTTTCCCTTTGGTTTTAAGTTTGTTATCCCCAAGAACTTCCAGAAAGTATTTGCAATGCTGTGAAAGCCTGACTTTTTCTTCTGTTACGTCAATTTTTTCCAAATAGTACAGGATTTCCTGTTCAAATCTATTGGCATCAATATTATCCTTCCCTACATATTCCTCCATGTTCTTTTGGATGCGTTGTCGAAGTTTTGCGACTCTATTAGTCTCAAAAGGCTCCACTTTCGAAAGGTGATCCATAATTGATTGGATACGGTGTTTGCAATCCAGCATCATTGCTTCCCCCTCGGTTTCCCGGAAAGAGGAGAACTTTTTTAATGCCTCCTTAAGGACCTCCTTAGTACTGGCCCATTCCCCCGGATCCAGCGATTCATTACTGGTACTGATCACATTGGGAATTCGGATGATAGCTTCGGTTAATTCCATATCACCCTGGCCAAGCTCCTCGTTGATAGACTTCAACTCCCGGTAGTACTTTTTATAAAGTTCCAGGTTCAGGCCGTATTCATCATCACCATCGGGAGAATTAATATCAATGGAAAGTTCAATTTTTCCTCGTTGGCAATGTTCCGTAAGGATCTTTCTCAATTCAGCTTCTACATCACGATAAGCCGGAGGGATCTTGTACCGCAGGTCAGTATATTTCGAATTCAGGGACCTGATTTCTACGGTAATCTTTTTATTTCCGTGGGATCCGGAGGCGTTGCCAAAGCCGGTCATTGATAGCAGCATAAGTTGATTTTGCGGGTTTGCTGTAGAGAGGGCCAAAGATAAACAAATGCCGGTTTGAGCTTAATTCCAGAGGATTCTATGACAGAAAGCTGAAAATTTCTTCGTTTTTCCCTCTCCTTTTGAAATAAACCCTTTCTTTTAAACGAAAATAATGCGAAATTTGCCCCGCTTATTAAAGCCCCTAACTAACCATTGTAACTTATTATAAACCAGAGTTTAACGATGAGAAAAGCTGATCTAGTTGCAGCCATTTCAGAAAAAACAGGAGTTCCCAAAGTGGATGTCCTGGTTTCCTTGGAGACCTTTTTCAAAGAAGTAAAAGAGTCCCTGGCGGGTGGTGAGAATGTTTATGTCCGAGGATTTGGAAGTTTTATTATTAAGAAAAGAGCAAAGAAGATCGGACGACATATCAAGAATAATGTCGCTATCGAAATTCCAGAGCACTATATCCCTGCTTTCAAACCTGCAAAGATCTTTGTCGAGCAAGTGAAAGAAAATGTGTCTTCCTTGCCTGATTCAGGTAATAGTTCAGGACAAGAAGGGAATAACGACTAATGAATAAAACCCAGATCATTACCATCCTGGCCGCAATAGGCTTGTTCGGTTTATTATTTCTGGGATTTGATACCAAGCCTCAAAAACAAAAAGACCTTGAAAAGTCAAGGTCTTTTAACGCAGAATTGACAAGTGGACAGGCTCTGCTAAAAAATGCCAAAGAGGGACTTTCTTCCTCAGACTTGAATGAGGTCTCTCTGCTGGAATCACAAACAAATGCAGAGAATGACTCTTTGAAGGCTGAATTCCTGAAGGAACTTTCCGGGCGCTGGTATGAACTGCAAAGACCGGATATCGCCGGCTACTATGCCGAGCAGGTAGCAGAGTTAGAAAATTCGGAAGAATCCTGGGCAATTAGCGGAACAACCTTTTCTTTGTGTCTCCAAAGGATGCAGAGAGAGGATCAGGTGGATTTTTGCAAACGAAGAGCAATTAGTTCATTCGAAAATGCCATTTCACTCTCTCCGGAGAATATGACTCACCAGGTGAACCTGGCTATGGTATTTGCGAACAACCCTCCCCAGGAACAGCCCATGAAGGGCATACAAATGTTGTTGGCGTTGAACCGAAAGGCTCCGGAAAATGTATTGGTATTGAAGACTCTGGCTCGCTTTGGAATGCAAACGAACCAATTTGAAAAGGCCCTGGGACGGCTGCAAAAAGCAAAAGCCCAGGCTCCTGAGGATAAGGAATTAGATTGTTTGCTTGCAAAAGCACACCAAGGATTGGGAAATGCAGCTGAGGCTGCCCGTTTTCAAAGCCTCTGCGAAAAATAAAATCCAGGCCTTCGGGTACAGGAAATATTAAGAACTTAAAGAATTAATTATGCCATGTGGAAAAAAGCGTAAGCGTCATAAGATTTCGACGCACAAGCGCAAAAAACGGCTTCGAAAGAACCGCCATAAGAAAAAGAATAGATAATTGACCTTGCCTTTTGGCAGAAGGTCTGGCCTTCTAGAGAGAGTGTGGATAAGATCCCGCTCTCTCTTAAAGGTGCTCCTCCGGAGCAGCAAATATCAGGGCCTGATAATTGTCCCTGAAAAGTAGAGGCCAATCCTACATCAACTTCTAATACTCTTAGGCCTTTAATTTTCCGATTCAATAGTATTCTCCCAGGTCCTCTTCGGGTAAGTACCCGTTATTGCATTGATACGGATGCCTTGGTCCAAACATCAAGCACCTTGGAAAAAGAATTGATCATTAATTCCACTCCCTCCGAAGTAGAGATTGCACTACTTGAGGACAGTAAGTTGGTGGAACTGCACAATCAGAAGTCGAATACCAATTTTCAAGTAGGAGACATTTTTTTAGGCCGTATCAGAAAATTGATGCCCGGGCTGAATGCAGCCTTTGTGGATATTGGGCATAAGAAAGATGCCTTTCTTCACTACACCGATCTCGGGCCAAAACTTAGATCCCTTCTTAAATACACACAGGGCACCATTGATGGTAGCCAGAATACACCAAGTCTGGACAGGTTCAAGATCCTTCCAGAGATTATTAAAACAGGGAAAATAGATCAGGTACTGGCAAAAAAACAAAATATTCTGGTCCAGGTTCTCAAAGAGCCCATCTCAACAAAGGGGCCCAGGCTAAGTTGTGAAATCACTATTCCCGGAAGATATTTGGTTCTGACTCCATTCAACGAAGTGGTTGCCGTATCCAAAAAGATCGGAAGTTCCGAAGAACGCGAAAGACTTCGGGTGCTGGTTGAATCAATCCGGCCAAAGGGTTTTGGCCTGATTGTTCGAACGGCTGCGCAGGGAAAAAAGGTGGCCGACCTTCATGAAGAGCTTAGCATCATGCTTGGCAAATGGGGCCAGGTCCATAATCAGCTTAAGGGCGGCGAAGCCCCCTTGAAACTATTAAGTGAGTTGGACAAAGCCACCTCTATACTCAGAGATATCCTGAATGAAAGTTTCAATAAAATTGTAGTTAACGACCGCGAGTTATACGGAACCGTTAAGGACTTTATGTCTTCAATATCTCCGGAGCAGGTGAGGATCGTTAAGCACCACCGTTCGGGAAAACCAATTTTTGAAAGCTTTGGTGTCAACCGGCAGATAAAATCCAGCTTTGGAAAAACGGCAACCATGCCTAGTGGTGCCTATCTGGTGATCGAGCATACCGAGGCGATGCATGTCATCGATGTGAATT
>JABDJM010000524.1 GCA_013002475.1 Saprospiraceae bacterium
CAATTGACCAGCCTGAACAAATCGTTCTTACAGACCTGAAACCAGGCTTGTATTATATGTTCGCAGATTTCAAGGACCGCAAAAGAGTCAGTAAGAAATTTGTGATCGCCAGGTAGCACAACGCTGCCATGGCAGAGGCCCTCTATGAAGTGAGTTCTTCGTAGAGGGCTTTTAATTTGGCAATGGTCTGCTTTGTATTGAGATTTTGCTCAATATGCTTTTTTGCATTCCTTCCCAAAGCTTCGCACAGTTCACGATCATTGAAAAGCTTTTGGATTGCTTTTGCCATCGTCTTGAAATCACGGGCTGGAGTAACAAGTCCGCTAATACCGTCTACGACCAACTCCTTATTCCCAGAAATATCAGTAATGATTGGAGCCACCCCCAAAGACATCGCTTCTATTACAGCCTTCGTAATAGATTCACCCCATAAAGAGGAGAGAACAAAAGCATCACAATCTGCAACAATTGGGAGGACATCTTCCTGAAAGCCCAGGAAGTGAATTTTGTCTCCTTTCCCTCCTTGTTTTACGATCTCAAGGTTTTTGGCGTCATCCATTCCCCGGCCAATTAACAGCAGATGAACAGGGGAATATGCCGGTAATTGGTTGAAGGCTTTAAGGAGGTAAGGAATACCTTTCATTCTCCTATTGTTAGACGTGTTGACCAGGAGAAAGGATTCCTGAGGTATCCCCAGTTCTTCCCGTATATCTCTCTTTTCCTCAACCTTGTACCAGTCTATATCATGACCCTTATTGATAGTCCTGGCCTTATCCTTTCCAAAAATGAGTTGCTTTCGCAGGTATTCTTCAACACCCTTGGCATTGCACATAATGGCATCCACTGCAGGATGGAGATACTTAAAATAGGCTGAGGGATCGTACCAATTTATGTGTCCAATGAATCCCCTATACAGAACAATTTTTGCAGAGGTTTTTTTGGCAGCCTGTATTCCGTTGACAATGGCGGTACCGTTAAAAAGATGTACAACCTCGATTCTGTGATCGACGATGTATTGTCGGATCCTCTTAATTTCTTTCTTGTCGAATTTTTTTTCAGGATGCCAATCAACGACTGTAATTCCGGCTTCGATAAAAGCACTTTTCAGCCGAGGATCTGGCCAGCTCATAACATGGACATCCATTCCTTCATTAGCAAGCCCAATAAAGGTGTTGGCCTCAGGCCGAGTAGAATGAAAATCTTTGTATTCGCTAATTACGAGAACACGGATCACCACGAGGAGTAGTTTAGGCAGGCAAACTTAGCAATTATATGAAACCGTTATCCTTCAAGAATTGAATTATCTCAATTTTCACTTGAGGAGAGATTCTGAAAAAATGCCAATATGAATGTTCATTTTTCATATTGATATACTTTCCTTCCTTTTCAGTACCGTGCTCGGCATTATAGGCAACCACCGTTTTCAATAGTTTTGCCCTTTCTCCTTCAAAAAGTTCATTAAGCCTCTTCACATTTTCCTTATAGGGGACAATCCAATCCTTGTCACCATAGATTGCCAGATAAGGATTTTGAAATTGTGAAAGAATTTTTCCAGGATCAAAGGAATGCCTTCTAACCCAAAGATTCTGAATATCGTCCTTGGATGAGGGTTTGTCCGTTTCATCCAAAAGTTCCATCCAGCCATTTTCTTCAGCTTTTAATAGCAGATTTGAAATAGACTCGAAAGTCTTTTCACTTGCTTCAGCTTCACAAAGAAGTTCTGTGTAATTCAATAATTCTGTCTTGGAATCCTCGGATAGTTTATAGAATTCTGTTCCATAAACAGCCGACTGAATTTGTTGATCTTTTACAGATGTAGATGGACCGACGACACTAATTAGAAAATCGAAATCGGATTTTTCCTGAGCCTTTAGCATTACCCATCCTCCTGCACTACTCCCAATGACCCCAATCTTTTGGAACCCGTTAGGATGGTTTTCTAAAAACTCCTTACATGCTCTAACATCCGAGGCCAGGTCTTCTATAGTGGCCTGGTCGCAATCTCCTGAAGACTTCCCGGTGCCTCGTTTATTATATACAAGGGTGGCAACACCGTATTCCCTGAGCATCTTAGCTGTAAGGTCATACTTGGTGCTCCCTGGATAACAACCCCTCCCGCCAACCACAATGATTGCGGTTTGTTGAGTTGATATTTTGGGGATATGGAGGTGCCCTGCAAGTTGAATACCTGAATTGTCTATCGTCACCTCCACAATGTCAAAAGGATCGGATGGAGGGGGAGCTGTTTTTTTAAGATGCACATAAACAACAGGAGCAGTATTCTCAAGCTGACCTATTATTTCAAGGTTATTTGCATCAAGATTCATCTTTGCCTTTCCATGACCTGTATTCATCGTGATGGTACCTGCTGAATCAACTTCTACCGGAATCTGGAATTCCCCAAACTGCGGGTGCCATTCTTCTATGATCTGAAGTGATAAAAATTTTCCTTCATTTTCAAAAAACTGAACATCCATTCTTTGGTGGGCATTGTTCTTAATAAATGCGCCTTGCCAGTAGCCTTCTATTTGGTCAAATACTTTTGCGGGGTCTTGCTGAGCCTGCATGGGTATAACAAGTACAAAAGTCAATACAAAAAGAAGCCAGTGTTTATTCACGTTCATTACCATTCAATGTTTAAATCTTCCAGGGCAACAAAAACTATGTTATCGTTCCTGACATATACAAATTTTCCATCCGGAGTTACATTTGCGCCCCAACCATAGGCCAATGGCAATCTCTTAATCCTAGTCCAATCCCCATTTCTTTTTTCATAATAGTAAAAACCATTTTCACCTAACTCTTCTCTGTGCTCTTTGGGGAAATCAGCCTGAGTAACGATCAATTTATCACCCGCATCATTTACGATTGCGTCAAAGCTGGTGATATCGTAGGGGGAGAGATTGTCACTGATCCATTCGGGTTTTGAGAAGAAACCCTCTTCTTGGGGAAAGGAAACAAAAGTTCCTTTTCTAGGTGTTCTTGCAAACATATACAGGCTTCCATCCGTCGCTATTTGATAATATCCGGCATTAAGATCAAAGAGGTTTGTGATCTCCATTGGGGCAGACCAGCCCTTCGCTTCCCTTTGGACCAGAAATGTTCTGGTAAGATCCTTATCGTCTTGGATTTCTTCATAGACCTTGTAAATGATTCTATCTCCGTTTGGGGATATGGCCATATTATATACATAGTCAGTAAATTCTAAACGCTCTACATTCCACTCCCCTTTGGAAAGTGTAGCCAGATGCGGTACTTTTTTCATCCAATCATTGTATTGGACAAATGCCATTGTCTTTCCATCGGCAGTAAAACTTGGGGATGCTCTTTCCCAGCCGGGTTCATTAGGACCAAGGAAGGCTTTATAAAAAAGATTCTCGCTGTTTCCCTCATCAATAACATCCCCTGCATTATCAAAAGTAGTCCACCCTCCTGTTGGATTTCCATTGTCAAAATATCTGACCAGAGATATTTGTCCGTTGTCATGCCAACGCAACACTACCCCATCCTGGATATCCTTTACATAGGTTCCTTGCTTTTTAAGTTGACCATTTGGGTACCACCATTTGGTAAGGCCCTGCCCCATATTTTTTCTCCTATCACCCTGGAACTTTCTGTTTCCATTGTCATACCATTCAGTCCACATGCCATGATACGAGCCATTTTTGAAGGTTCTTAATGTTTTGATCTTCCCATTTTCATGGTAGGCTATAGCTTTTCCAGTGAATGCATTTCCTTCATACTTAAAAGTACCATAGTATGAGTCTGTCATTTCCTTTTTATCCTCTTCGATCTGGTCAAAAGGAACTTGTGCATTTGATAAATGGGCTGCTGCAAGAAAACTGAATACAATAGGAGCTAGAAATCCGATCTTTTTATGCATGATCATTTGGTTTTCATTTTACAAGTTCAACCCAATTCAAAATGTCTCATTCTAGTTGAGTTGTTTTGAGGCTTAAACAAACTCTGAAATGAGACCGCAAATTATGATGCTAGTTAAAAGCCAATAGGCAAAGTGGTACCAGAAGAATTTCCATCCTTTCGATTGAATAAGCGTGAAAAAACCAACAAAAGGACCTGCGAAAATGAATCCATTAATTGCTCCATGAAAAATTCCATGTCCGAAGTGACGGTGCTTGTCTCCGTAGATTGCAAGAAAGGATTCAACAGTATTCTTCGCGTCTTGACTACCCATCATGATATCCGTAAAGAACAATTCATAAAACCCCATTTGATGGATAACAAGGTTGATGTAACCATATACAATTGCCAATGACAAAAGAAAGGAAGCCCCCAATTTCCAAATATTGAAATTCAATGAGTCTTTAATCTCTTGTCCAAACCAATTTCTCACTGGTAGTCCTGGAGAATACCATAACCAGGCAATGATTAAGGGGATAAATGAGATTAGGAAGAATGCGGTGTAATTTATAGCCATAATATCCTAAAACCTGGTTTAGATTCAGCTAGGCAAACAGTCATAAGGGAATTTGGTTGACTATGATTCTAAAGGGTTGGATTGATTAAGTTTAAACTTCCTTTTTCTTTTTACTTGACTTGGCTTTTGGGTTAAAGTCTAAACACTTCTGGACCCAAAAATCCAAATCCTTATCCTGATCATAACCATCAGGCTCCACAAAAAGATAACCTGTCATAGGTCTCCCCCCGTGCATCATTTGATCCGCTCCCGATCTTTCAACAAGACTACTTACTTCTTCAGGATCTACCCTTAGCATTAAGCCACCTTTGAAAGTCCCGAAGCACATTTTATCATCCACCATAAAACAATCTCCCCCGAACATTTTCTTTTCGGTCCAAACAGTCCTCTTTGCCGTCATGACATTTCTGATTCTCTCAATTAGGTAAGGATCGGTGGGCATTTGGTTCGTTTTGGATATTAACAAAATACTAAAACTCGCCAAGGGCCCCAAATTCAAATAATTCGCATGATTGAAGTTAGAGATGACATTTGATCGTAAAATTTGAGGGACTCATCAAAGTTATTTTGTCAATTCACTTCCAAATCTCATCTTAACAAAGAGAAAGTTTTACAATAACCTAAAACCAATATCATGGGAAACAGTGTAGAAAACAATGCCGGTAGCGGGGCTATTTACGGCCTTGGATTTATCGGAGCGGCTATTTATTATATCACTACTGCCACTAGTTTTATCAGTGGTGTAATAGGTGTCCTGAAGGCAATCTTTTGGCCCGCCTTCATCGTGTTTGAAGTTTTTACAATGCTTGAACTTTAAGGTCAAATCCTTAGCTCAAGCCCCAGGCCGATCGAGGATAATCTCAAATTCGTATTGAATTGAGAAAAGTCTTTGAATTGTCCAAGGGGATCTTCCTGATAAGATCCAATCAAATAACTTACCGCTCCCATGCTGGCAATCATCCTGATCCTGGTTGAAATTTGATACGTTGCCCCTAGTGCCCCGACAACACGGAAATAATTCGACTTATACTCAGCAAGATGTTCTCCAAAACGCATGATCTCCTCTTTTTCTTTTCCAAAAGTATAATGGACACCAGGTTGTACAAATACGGAAAAGGCGTTTTCAGGATTAAAGGTATATCGGAAAAATGATCCGAATCCAAATTGATTCGTTTTTCTTTCAAATGGCACGTCAGCCATTTCGTTAAAATCATAGATAGTCCCTTCATACTTCCCGAGCCTTAGATCTCCTTGGAAACCTAGCATCAATTGTTTAGTAAGCTCATACCCTAAATACGGGCGTATTTGAAAATCCAGGTTTTTTGTGTCTGTGGTGGAACTAGAAAAGATTGTTCCTGTCGAAGCAGGAAAAACACCAAGGAAAGAAAAAGGGATAGTGTTTTTCTGACTGGTAAAATTCAGGGTGCCACCGACAATCCAATTTGAAGCAGTTTCAGCTTCCTGAGCAAAGAGGTTAGAGGATAAAGCAAGGGCAAGGAAAAGTGTCAGTAGGTTTTTCATTATCGACTTTTTCCCAAAGATGCCAATTTGAAAATATGTGGTGGGTATATTGCTATGGAAATATTCACGTGGAGTGGCTTATCTATTTAAGGTAAGATCTCCAGTGTAAGTTTTAACAACATCATCAAGAAATCGAATCCTGGCCATATAGACATACACCCCTGGTTGGGAGAGTTTCCCATTAAGGTACCCATCCCAACCTGAATCGGGATCATTGATCTGACCATTCTTTTTGTAAAAAACCACAGCACCCCATCTGTCAAATACGATGAATTCTTCGACGCCTTGCACATTGGGTACATCACCAAAAAGCAAGAAATGATCATTATAGCCATCTCCGTTTGGAGAGAAAGCATTAGGGATAAAAACTTTCCGTGCTTCATTTACACTTACCTGGATAGTATCGGAGGAAAGGCAGCCCTGAGCAGAATTCGCTTCCATGGAGACCATCCCTGAAACTGATGGATAGTAGGTCACAGATTCGCAATTGACCGCACAATCGATGAGACCATCAGCAAACCAGCTCACCGAATCGGGGCTGATGGAATAATATGGAGACAAGACCGCTTGGTCTCCCAGGTTGATTTCTAGGTCTTGCCCAAGCTCAACGGAAAAGGGGTTTGGCGACTCAAGGG
>JABDJM010000545.1 GCA_013002475.1 Saprospiraceae bacterium
ACCATTTCCTGCCAAAATTCTCCCTGGAACATTATCTTGCGCTAAAAGAAACCATGAGCTTCAAAGGTACCCAAACTTATATAGCAGGAAGGGACTTACAAACAGCTGTAAATGCTTCCCTGATCCTGCAAAAACCTCTTCTGGTAAAAGGAGAACCCGGAACGGGTAAAACTCTTTTGGCTCACGAAATTGCCAAGGCTCTAGATAAAAAGATCATTACCTGGCATGTCAAGTCAACCACAACAGCTCAGCAAGGTCTATATCAATACGATGCAGTAGCGAGGCTTCGGGACTCCCAATTAGGAAGAGACACTGTACATGATCTTGGCCATTATATCAAAAAAGGGAAACTGTGGGAAGCCTTTGAAGCGGATGAAAAAGTTGTTTTGTTGATCGATGAGATCGACAAGGCAGATATTGAATTTCCAAACGATCTTCTTTTGGAGTTAGACAAAATGGAATTCTTCGTTTATGAAACGAAGGGAACAATTGTCGCAAAACATCGCCCAATTGTTATCATTACTTCCAACAATGAAAAAGATCTTCCGGATGCCTTTTTGCGTCGTTGCCTTTTCCACTACATCCAATTTCCTGACCAGGAAACTATGAAGGCTATAGTCGATGTACATCACCCGGATATAGAAAAAGATCTGGTTACGGAGGCGCTACGGATTTTCTATGAGATCCGAAAAGAAAAAAATCTAAAGAAGCCTCCTTCAACCAGTGAACTGATCGACTGGCTAAGTTTATTGCTAAATGAACGGATAAAAGGAAATTCCCTGAAGGACATCCGAATTAAAGAATCCGATCCTCCCTATCTTCAGTCACTCATAAAGAACGAACAGGATCTAGAATATTTGTTGGAGCTACGTAGGGGAAGGTATTGATCAATTCTCCAGTACGAGATCATATTTGATCTCCTTCACAACCGGGTAACCGTTGACAGGGTCTGTTTGCTTTAATAAGATGTCCACGACCTTATTATGAGGTCCAAGCTCTTCCTCCAGATTTGAATCATAGATGACCTTGATCAGGTCTCGTTGGCCAGGGTAGATAGGTTTATTCTCTGGCCAGGTGATCGAGCTGCAATTACAACCGGAAACTATTTCTATCTCAATTGGTTCTGCATGTGTATTGGTAAAATAGAAGAGCATCTCCTTTTTCTCTCCCTTTTTCACGACCCCCAGATCCACATAGGGGGTTTCAAAGGTCATAAAGGGGTCTTTGACCTTCTCAAGTTTTTTGGTGGCTGTACAGGACAGTGCTCCCAGTACCAACCAAAATAAACTCACTTTTACAACTAGGTTAAACTTCATGGAAATCTTAGTCCCAAATATTAGTTAGGGGTTCTTTTGATCAATCGGGTCTTCTTGATCTGGATGGTTGTTGGTCCATCTACGATCTTAAATTCTGTACGTCGGTTGAATCTATGTTCTTCATCTGTACACTTGACCCCGTTAACACATTTGTTGAGTATCACAGATTCTCCATATCCAACTGGCTGGATCCTTTCTGAAGTTACCCCATTGTTGACTAACCAGGCTTTTGCAGAGTTTGCCCTTCTTTGAGAAAGGTCCTCATTATATCGACCAAGTCCACGGGAATCCGTGTGGGAGGAAAGTTCAATCACCATCTCAGGATATTCATTCATCAGCTCCAGGATAATGGTCAGATCCTGTTCTGCATCTAGGAGTATCTTATCATCATCGTAATCATAATAGATATTATTCAGACGAATGGGTTCGTTGATGGTATACTCTTCATATTCGTCCACTGGCTCAGGTGGGAGCGGCTTTAGACTAATGTTTTTCTGGAAAATCTGACTTTCAGTTACATCTACAGTATTAAATTCCAGGGTGTCGGAAAAGTATCCTTCTCTGGATGCGATGATCTTGTATGCTTTATCAGTGATCAGAGAAAAGGAATAACTATTGGTGTCTTGCTTTACCCTTGTTTTTGACTCTCCGACCTCATCAGCCGTAAAGTCTGACAGAACAATTTTTACACTGTTCAAGGGTTTCTGGGTCTCCTGGTCAAACATGTTTGTAACCAATTCCAAAATGATTTTCTCTTTTGACACTAGCCAAATATCATCACAACATGTTTTGCTTTCCACTGAGGAAGTTCCTTCCCTGTTACTCACTAATAGTCCGGTATAGCCCTCTTCGTCAATCCTGAAATACATATCATCAGCAGGAGAGTTGTATGGTTTTCCAATATTATTTGGAGCCGACCAATTACTTCCATTCCAAACTGAGTTGAAAATGTCAAAGCCTCCCATTCCTAAATGCCTGTCGCTGGAGAAGTAAAGGGTTCCTGCTATGTAATAGGGTGCTTCTTCATTTCCGGGAGTGTTGATCGTTTCTCCAAGATTAACAGCTTCGGAAAAAGTCTCTCCATCAAAGGTGGCATAATACAGATCGTAGCCTCCAAAGCCTCCTTCCTTATTTGAAGAAAAGAAAAGGACTTGGTTATTATATAATTCACCCATCGCAGGCTGCCGGACAATGAATTCTCCGTTTACTTTTTCTAAAGGGTTTGCCGGACCCCAGCCATTTG
>JABDJM010000017.1 GCA_013002475.1 Saprospiraceae bacterium
CATTAGTCCTTTTCCAAAAGGAGGAGAATACAATGATGCTTTGATAAAAAAAGTGGATACGGTCATCTCTTTGATCAGTCAGATCAGGAAAGTTCGAAATGAAAAGGGGATCAAGCAAAAAGAACCGCTTTTACTCTTTGCTGATTCAGCTTCCGGTGCTGGCGCTCTGCTAGAATTGCCTGGCTTAGAAAGTACCCTTACCGATCAGGCCTACCTTTCTGGTGTGGATAGATTGAATGGTGATGGGGCTCCTGAAAATGCTCTATCCATAGTGATTGGTCAGCAACAGTTTTTCCTTCAGACCAACGAAACTCTGGACGTGGGAGCTGAGCTTCAAAGATTGCAGGAAGAGATAGATTATCAAAAGGGCTTCTTGAATAGTGTGGACAGGAAACTTAGCAATGAAAGGTTTGTGAATAATGCTCCAGATAAAGTGGTGGATATGGAGCGGAAGAAAAAGTCTGATGCTGAAGCAAAGATCAAGCATCTACAGGAAGCTATTGATAAACTTCAATAGTCCTTTACAGAGAATAAATAAAAAAAGGCCACCGAAATTTCGGTGACCTTTTTTTATTTACCAATCAGTTATTTACTTAACAATCATAAAGCGCTTGGTAGCACTTACATTCTTGTTGGAAAGGTGTAGGAAGTAACTTCCAGCTGGAAGTTCAGAAACAGAAATCGTCTCTGTCATTTGTTGAACATCTCCAAAAGCGAAAGACCTTACAACTTTGCCATCCAGAGTAAGCATTTTCCCTTTAAGACCTTGTGCAGGTTCTTCAAGGTTTATGCTTAGTTGGATGAAGTCTGAGGCTGGATTAGGAGTCAGGCTCACTTCATGATCACCTAGGATTTCCTTAGCAGTAGTCAAAGACTCATCGCCAACGCTGAAACGAAGGCAAGGAACTATTCCATCTCCGAATCCGCCTTGCTCATATGCTTCAGTATTAATAGGATCATTTACAATGATCATAGTAGCCAGGTATGGTTGAGCTTCCATGTCAACAGTAATATCCTGAAATACTTGCGCAGAATAATTGAAGTCATCTGAGGATGCCATATTAACAGTCACCAAATCATTTGGTGCTACGAATTCCATAGCAACGATGTATCGTCCTCCGTCAATTAATGGAATGTCAACAGGAACACCACTTAAGTCAGACCACTTCATGGTCATCAATTCATTTGCAACTTCTGATCCTGTTACCTGGTAAAGAGTGTTTGCCAGCTCAGTTCTTTCAGAAGCTTCAGCATTATTATTTGCATCAGCATCATCCCATAGGTACAGTTTCAAGAATAGAATCTGATCCATGATATCCGCTGCATTGTTGATACCGAAGGTTACGGTTCGGGCAAACTTTCCTGCACCGTTAGGAGTTTGGAAATAGTTACCAAAGCCCCAGCTGTGTGCTTCACCAGCATCCCAGTTGGAATCAGCCGGAAGAACACCCCTTGTTGCACCCATTTCTTTCGCAAAGGTTGAATCTGTGCTCATAAAGATGAATGACTGAGAATCGTTCCCAGCCTGCTCATCAGTACTATCTGAGGCAATTGAATAGGTAGCTGTGTAAACAGTTCCTGCAGGTCCGCTCGGAGTAAAGGTTCCAGCGAATGACTGGTTTTCTGCTACTGAATCCGCTTCTATTGCGCCATAAGTAAAGCTTTCGGTAAATACGTCGGTAGCTCCATCATTAACTGTAACTGTAAGATCAACACCAGTGGCATTGTTCAATCCCTGGTTAGAAACATCAGCAAGGAAAGAAATTGGAACCTCTTGTCCTGCTGGAGTTTGAGCATTTGGTGCAATTGAGAAGAAAGGATCAACCTGCATGTCGTTCAATGGGAAGAACAATTGACTTGGATCCTCATCGTAAACGGCCAGGTCATCCAGTAGCCAGTAGTACTCGTAATTTCCTTCCCAGAACCACTGAATATAAACGGTGCCCTGGTTAGCCGCTACGGAAGAAATATCAAGTACAGTAATTTCAGGGTTGACAGTCCATCTTTCAACACCTGGGTTACCAGAAGCTCCAAGAACAATATCCACAAAATTGAACGTTGTCCAGTTGGTATTATCCAGGCTGACCCGGACAACAGCGTTGTCAAGGGTAGGAACACCAAATACTCCAATGAGGGATTCAAATTTTAACCATACCTCGTTGGCCATGGAGAAGTCCATGGAAGTAGTATTTAAGACTACTTGATGGTTAGTGCCCAATCCCCCAAGAGCATCGGAATCCATTACCATGAAACCGTTTGAACCGGTCGCAGATAAAAAGGCTCCATCATGCTGATTAGAATAAGCTGCCCAATTGTTGACACAACCGTCACCAATGGCCTGTGCAGGATCATCACACCAGGTCCAGACTCCAACTCCTCCGGAAAGGTCAGAAGTAGTCCAGCCCATAGGAGCTCCCCCACCAAAGTCTTCGGTCATAATTGGGGTAGGTTGGGCTAAGGCCACTCCGGCGAATAGCAGTACAACAAAAGAGAAAAGCGATCTTATAGATGCTGTGTGTGTAAAAAGTCCATTCATCATATCGATATTTTTGGTAAATAAATGTAAAGGCTAAAATAGTGAAAAGGCTGACTAAATGACCATTTGGCTAGTATTTTACCATCCCGCACAGGTTGTATCAACCAATTGGACAAATGGTTGACAAGGTTCCAAAAAAAATGGGTGTTTGACAAAACGCCAAACACCCATTTTTAACGGCGAAAATAGTTTATTTGATGATCTGGACAGGCTGGAATTGCTGACCAGAAGCTGTTTTCAATCCAAGATAGTATTGGCCTGAAGGTACATCCGCTAAAGGCATCTGAACTGAGTCAAAAGTACCCAGGTGGACCTGGAAATACTTCACTGCAAATCCATTAGCATCAAAAAGCACCAAATGAGAATCACCTAAGGGCTCTTCCGCTGTGATTTCCATTTGAATATAATCACTGGCAGGATTTGGGCCCAAAGTAATGCTATTCAAACCCGCTATTTCCCTTACTGGTGTAGGATCACTTGTAGTGATATACAATCTCGCAACCGGTACATATCTGTAACCCAGGCCACCGAAGTTAAATTCAGTGTCTGTAGATCCTGTTTTAATGAAGGTCGAGTTTGCAGAAACCTCAGGAACCTGTTCACCCAAGACAAAATTTCCTGTATAGTCATAATCGCGAGTGATTGCCAAAGGCATATTAATATTGTCACCCGGAGAATCGAATTCTACCATCAAAATATAATCAGTGTCATCCTTAAGGGCTGGTGCCTCCCCAGCCGTTATTCCCAAAAGCTGAACCTCCTGGGTGGAAGGAGTCGTATTTGGTGCAGGTTCACTTCCGGTGAACTCGTAGATCCCAATGGCAACGATCGTCCTTTCTGTATCCTGAGCATTCATATCTTCATCAGCATCATTCCATTCATATAGCTTCACCGTCAAGACGTTCCCTGCCAGCATCTCACCCCCATTATCCTGACTTGGAACAGAAATAACAGCACGGTCTGCAAAAAAACCTCCCCCATTCGGGATCCGATAATGGACTCCGTAATAAACAGAGTGAACATCTCCCTCATCGTAAGCGGTAGCGCCAAGCTGGAAGAAATGACTAGCTCCATTC
>JABDJM010000078.1 GCA_013002475.1 Saprospiraceae bacterium
AGGGTTGAAGGAAAAAAATCTTCAATTACCACATTGGTAATTGGGTCAGTACTATTGTTGAATACGGTAAAGGTGAAAGTGACAGGGTCTCCAATATGGTAGCTTCCTGATGGATTATCCTTTTGCAAGGCTACGTCATAGGATGCTGGCGAGCTTACTACTTCCTCCACCGATGTGCAGCCCGTGCCAGTACTTGTAAGAATCCCTTCCTCTGTACAATCTAAGTCTACGAAAAGATGTTCTCCTATAATAGGATCTGGAGGTCCGGACAATGCGGGCAGGTCAGCACAGGATTGCTCTCCATTCAATTTAAACCAACCTCTGGGTGTGGTCAGGTTATCATTGAAATAGAAAATCGCATCCTTACCGGCACTTTCATAGCAGGGGCAACCATCATAATCGTCTGTAGAGAGCTCATAAATGCCATCAATGTCTGAGGGATCACATCCCGACACTTCAATCATTGCTGGTTGAGCTAAAAGAAATGGAACACTTGAAAGAATAAATCCAAGGGAAAAAAGTATCCTGCGAATACGGTGTGTTCTCAACTGGAGGGACCCCTCCACTGTTTTTTTTGCTTTAAAATCGGTCATCTTACATCGTGTTAAAGAATGTCCAGGGCCATTTCGGTTTGGCCAAAAGCATCCTACCCTTTCCCATAGGGGAAGAGGTAACTTTGTTAATCGCAGAAATGGTGTAAACCCTGCCAGTCAAGCAGGTTCTGCATTACTTCAAAATCGGTTTGGGATACTTAAAAGATGTAAGTAAGATGAGTAGTGTAACATAGTGTCTTGAGGGTTCCTAAGAGGAACATTCTAAACACTAAGGTAAATATGAAGATTATTTATCATATAACATTAATGTTAAATGGTAAAATTTTCAATTTGTTTCACTTTCATCTATTCTATATCTATTTATCATCGGTTTAATCTGGTATTGTAGCTGTAGGTGTCCAAGGGAACTCTGCACAGTTTGTTTGTACAGTTAAAGTTGCGACCTCACTTATCGTTGAGCACACATTTCCCAATCCATCATCCTCAGTTATTATCAACCTGAACTGATTCCCGTTTACTATTTAATCTCCCTGAACAGTAAGGCTTGACATATCACCTGGTGCACTTACTATTGGGCTCCAGGTATTACCACTGTTTGTACTAATCTCCCATTGATAAGTCAATGTTCCTCCGTATCCGGCATTTGCAGTGACGGTAAAAACAGGATCTCCCGATTCATTACAAATCGTTACATCCTCAAGTTGAGTTGTTATCACTGGAGCTAATTGCCACAGGATCGTTACCACACAGGCATCGGATTGCCCACATTCATTGGTAATGGTTATTGTAAAATCTTGCGAGGCATCACAGGTGCCAATTACTTCACCAGCGACCGTGCTTGGCGTGGCCGTGGTACAATCCTCTTCGATATTAGTAATGAGTGATTCGGCCAGGGCGATAAAGTCAATTGATCCTAAAGGTGGATTCAATCCCAGATCAAAAGTTGGCGTACAGGTCACCATCGGAGGTGAGGTGTCCTCCATATAGGTGAAGGTTTGCTCACATGTGGTCTCAATTCCACATTCATCAGCAATGGTATAGGTTCGAATTACGATGAAGGGTCCCTCATCAGGACAGAAGCTAAATGCCACTCCAGGGTTTTCTACATCATCTGTATAGCCAATTAGGGTAAGGCTTCCAGCTAAACAAGCATCAGTTGCAATGACACCAGGCAAATCCAGAAATTCTGAAATGTTACTGGCTCCTAAGGGTAAGGATGTGTTACATGGAACATCGACTACATCATCCGGACAGTTGACCGTTGGAGGTGTCGTGTCTGTAATCGTCAGCGTTGCAGAAGTGGTGTTAGTTAAGTTACAGGCATCCGTTGCAGTAAAGGTTACCAATGTGGAACCGGTATTACCACAGCCATCGCTTAGGTTTATATTAGAATAATCATCAGACCAGCTAATCGATCCGCAATTATCATTAGCAACTGCTCCTCCCCCAGTCGAAAGCCAAACCGACAAGGCAGAGATGCCAGCTGGGTCCCCACATTCGATAGTTAGGTTCATAGCTTCGACAATGATTTCGGGAGGGGTCATATCCTGGATAGTAAAAGTGGCAGAAGTGGTACTTGAATTATTGCACGCATCTGTTGCGGTAAATGTCACTGTGGAACTTCCTGTTGACGCACAAAGATCACTAAGAGATGTAAAATCGTTCATCCAGGAAATTGAACTACAATTATCCGAGGCAACAGCTCCTCCACAAGCAACATCTGCTATTGAAGGTACATCACTTGAAAATTGAGGTAAATTGTTATTCCCTCCTGAACCATTTCTTATACCATGGTTTTCGTTCGAATTGCAATCTTCAACATCACAGGAGGAATTTGCATCATCGAATTTAAAATAGGCAATAAGTCCACTTTCTGAGCCTTCTAATTCAGTATCTTTATTATTTAGAATTTCTGTTTGAGGCTGGGCAACACTCCAAATTCTAACTTCATCAATAAGACCTGAGAAAGTTGTGTTTAACTGGGATTGTCTCCATCCAATCCAAAATTCATTTTCAGTTGGAACTGCATCTAAAATTGGCCCAGTAGAAGCTTCTGTATAAACCTGAGAACCATTAACATAAGCTATGTAATTGGAGCCATCATAAACGACAGCCAAATGAGTCCAAGAATTATTTGGCAAAATAAATCCTGTATTTTTAAAGATCCAATCATTACCTATTGAAAACAAAAACTCTCCATTTGCAACAGCTATCTCATACTCACCTTCCTTATTTAGAACTATTTGTAACCCTGAGGAAGATGATTGATTAACCCATACCTCCATCGTAATTGTTGTGGTAAGAGTCATGTTTGTTGGATTTGCTACAGCAACATAATCGTCCGACCCATCAAATTCTAAACTGTTATTTTGAGAATTCATGCAGTTCTCTGTTGCCAACGCACCTCCATTTGAGTTAAGCCAGATATTGAGTTCATCCGTATTACCAAGACCATCACATTCGACGGTCATGTTCATGGCTTCTACTGGGATGTCCGGAGGTGTCGTGTCTTCAAGGGTAATCATCTGATCACAGGTCGCCATGTTCCCACAATCGTCCCTGGCCGTCCAGGTACGGGTAATCACAGATTCCTGACCACATGAGCCTGATGCCATATTATCGCTGTAAGATATGGTCGGTATGCCACCACAATTAACAGTGCCTGTGGCAATGCCCAACATTGCGTTTATCGCTGGGTCAATAGACTCATCGCATTCGATAGTAACAGGGGGAGGACAGGTTATATTAAGAGTTGCTGCTGCAACATTAAAGGTCGAAGTACACATCGCTGGCCCACTGGAAGTCAAATAAAATCCTAGTTGACGTGTTGAAAAAGGAGTCCCAATAGTCAATGAAGAGTATGAGGTCATTGGGAAAGCCGGAGGTCCAAAAATTGCTCCGGATGAACCGGCTAGCTGACTGTTAGAAGCGTCTGAATCTCTAGCTATTGTCACAAAAGGTGCATCAAAATCAAAACCAACCCAATAGTCTCCAGAAGAAAGACTTAAGGGTGATAGTAAAGGAATTTCATTGTCTGAATTTGCGGTGAATCCGAATGTAGAGGTTTGGCCGAGCAAGCTCCCTAGTTGATTTGCATTGTCTTCGAAAATTAGCCCAATTCCATTTCCCGCCACTCCTAAAATGGCCCCTAAGTGGGTAATGATGTTATCTTCTGGCAAATTTATTTTTACAAACCATATGTTCCTTGCAGAAGCTCCTCCTCCGGTGCTCCAGGTATAGCTATCCGGTGGAAATTCGGTATATCCGAATGATCCTCCATCCCCAGCTCCGCTACAGTCATCGGCTACTGAATAGGTGTAGCTTAGATTTATCGCCTCACCACAAGCATATGAATAAGTCGGAGGGGTGCTCGTTACCATTGGGTTACAACCATCAGCATTGCTAAAACCGGCTAGCCAGTCCCCATATGCTGTAGCAATATCTCCTTCGCTTGTACAGGCTGGAAGGCTTACTGGTGGTGAACAGGTCACCGACAAGGCCGTCACTTCAGTAATCGTAATGGTAAACACGCAAGTTTCAAAAGGATCGGTTGGATCTGCAGTACCTCCAGGCACAAAGGGCAAACCATCTGCTCCGATCACCCCATCCATATCTACGTCATCAATTATGTATACAGTTCTTGTGATAGTCTGGCCTCCTGCGGCGCAAACATTGGGTGTAGTTATGTCATCAAAAGTGGAAACTACTATATTTCCACAGGGATTATCTCCAACATCAATACCGTAGCTTCCTACCATAAAATCATCTACAGTAATATCTCCGGTAATCAGATTAGTTACCACTACAGGAAAACCCGGAATACCGCCTAGATTTGTGCAATCATAGCTTCCAAGGTTGAGGTCGGTCGGGCAAGTGACGGAGAAATCGCAAGTACAGTTTGTCACTTCAATTGGAAAGGAAAAATCAATAATGCAATCCGAGGACATGGCCGGATCCTGGGGATCATCATTGTACCCGAGGCAGTCGGAACCGGAATCTGAGAAATCAATAAAATTAGCCGCGTAACCGATTTCTCGAATTCTCATATCCAGAGAATAACTACCCACTACAATAGCTGAAGCCGTGTATACATTAATTCCACCTGCGGTACCTGATCCATCTGTAATATCTGTTGGGCCCGTATCTCCTGTGAGGATTACACCAGATCCCCAGCCAGTTGGAATACCACCAATGGAGCCGCCCTGTTGAACAATCGCATTAGGGGCAAGAGTCTGCAGGTCAAATTGTTCAAAGTGAACCTGGATGTCTGTTCCTGCGCAAACATTTAGAC
>JABDJM010000085.1 GCA_013002475.1 Saprospiraceae bacterium
AAGTGATCCTGCATCTGTTACCTGTCTAAATAAATCTTTTTCCCGGTTTTTGCACTTTCCAAAGCGGCTGAAAGAATCTCGTTTACTAGGAGATTATTTTCCAGGCTGTTTAAATCATATGGTGGAAGTTCCATTCCGCTTTGGATTACGGTTGCCAATAGAGCGAAGGGATCGTTTAATGGATATTCTCTTGATTGCATTTCAACCAACTCTTCTTTGCTCTTTTCGTTTTTTCTGAATATCAGATCCTTCCCATTCTTAGCAATAGCATAGCCCTTCTCTCCATAAACCTCCATGTCTTTTCTGGATACAGGCCAATTCCAGGAAGCCTGAATGATTCCCTGGAAAGTGGGGTATTCTAAAATGATTGTGGCTTCATCATCCACATTGGGATAGATATCCGGTTTGATCTGTTGAGTGATTGCAAACACGGATATTGGTCGCTGTCCCTTTGCAAGCCAGGTGATTAGATTGGCGCCATAACATCCAAAGTCGGTCAACGCTCCTGCCCCATTCAACTCTGGATCTGTTAACCACTCCAGAAATTCATCATTAACACCAATTTCTTTAGGGCCTTGATGACCATCGTGAACAACCACTTTTCTTAATGCACCAATAGAATCTGTATGCAACAACCGAAAAGCTTCATGATTGGTGGGATACCAGGTAGTCTCATAATTGGTCAATAGTTGGATGCCATGCTTCTTGGCAAGTGCTGCCATTTTTTTTGCATGTTCAAAACTAACGGCTAGTGGTTTTTCAACCATTACATGAATCCCTTTTGGGGCACAGACCTCTACAACTTTTAAATGATCATATATGGTTCCAAAGGCGGTAACTGCATCTGGCTTGACGGTTTCGATCATTTCTTCGAGGCTATCAAAAACCAGGTCCAAGGAAAACCCATGCTGATCCATGTATCGTTTCGCCAAATCACGGTTTGGTTCAGCAACTCCAACTATTTCGATGTCCCCGATCTTTTCCCGGCCCAGGATCCAATGAACATGGGTATGAGTAAGACCCACCACTCCTATTCTAAGCGGTACCTTTTCGGTCTGACTGTGGGCCATACTCTGCATGCAAAGGGTAAAACAAAAAAGTGCAAGCCATTTCATAAAAAACTATTAAAGCTTTTGGGCAAATTTTGCAGTTTCGATAGCTAATTTCTCTATTGCTTCTTCGTGTGTCAGCTTGGATTTTTTGAGTGTTTTAAAAGAGTGGTTGCCATCTTCAATTTTTACAAGCTTTGCTTTTCGGGTTCTTTTGACAACTCCTTGTATCAGATCAAATTGAGCAAGTGCATCCCTGGTTCCCTGTAAAAAGAGTTGAGGAATTTTAATGTCCTTAAGATGGGCTGCTCTTTCGGTTCCTTGCCTCCCTGGAGCGTGCAATGGAAACCCAAAGTAGACGATCCCTTTTACTTCCGGAATCCCGCCTTCGGCTGCAATGTGGGAAGTCATCCGGCCCCCAAAAGATTTACCACCGGCCAGGAGGGTCAGACCCTCAGAGTATTTTAAGGCTTTGTCAACGGCAGCCCGGATAGCAGCTTTAGCCTTGGGAGGCCGATCAGGTCCGGCGCCTTTTTCCATGTAGGCAAAATTAAATCGCAGCGTTCCCACTCCCTGGTTTGCGAGATCCTGAGCTAGCGTTTCCATGAAGGTATGCTGCATGCCTGCGCCAGCGCCATGGCTAAGCACCAATAGGGAATGAGCATCTTTTGGAAGAATCAGTAAAGCTGAGACCTTACCGATTTCCTTTGAGATATTGATGATGAGTTTTCTAGCTTTCATCGATTTTTTCTTCTGATTGATTTTTTGCAAAAATAGCTTTCCTCTGGGCGATATTTCATAGCCAATGCCATGGCTAATGGTAAGCCCTAAGTTTTTAAGCTTTCGGACATTTAGCTTGAAATCTTTCTTAATCCAACCAAGGGAATCGGCTAAATCACCTGCTCGAACTTTCGGCTGCTTTTTTATCAATTCAAGAAATTCCTTTGTCCACTTTCCCTTTTTACTATAATTATCCAGGCGTCCTAATTTGGCCTTTAATTCTTTAAATTCAGCTTGCGAAAATTTCTGTTGGCTAAGGGAAATTCTTGGATCTTTTGAATGCTATCTCAATCGGATTCGGTAAATCCTGGCCCCCTCCCTTTTTGACAAAAACCTTTTCAGATCTTCCAGTTCCAAATCCCCAGCCTTGCGAAGTTCTGCTTTACTGATGTCTTCAAGGGATACCTCCCTTATATCCTGGATCTTAATTTGTCCAACTGGAGTCTTTATGAGGCTCCCCTTTTTAACTCTTGGATTTTTCCAACAACGAAAGGCCAGGCTTATTGTGCCATCGTGGATACCTTTTAATTGTATTTGTTTAAAAAGCATGAATATCTAATGTCCAAACAATTGAATTCTATTTCCGTCAGGATCCAAGAGTAGGACCATACTTTTCCCGGAGGTGGGGTCAATAACCACATCTCCCTTCATGGTCACATTCAGATTTTTCAAGTTTTGTATTTGGCGGTCAAAATCCTTTATTGAAAATCCAATTTTAAAGATGCCCTGAACTTTGGTTTTACTTGAAAAGCCTTCTAAATCCTTCGAAAGGGAAACACTAGAACTTAACTCTATCAGTTCCAATGAGACTGGTCCTCTTTTCAAATTTGCCATAGATAATCTTCTATCC
>JABDJM010000100.1 GCA_013002475.1 Saprospiraceae bacterium
CCTATGGTCAGGTCAATTACAACGGCCAAAATTTTAGAGGCTTTGTAGCAGTGTCTAATTTTCAGGACGACTACTTTGTTGATATGGGCTTTAACACCCGACTGTTAAACTACAATCCAGAAACTGATGAACTGGTTCGCATTGGCTATACCAACATTGCCAGCATGCTGAACTACTATATTTATCCGGAAGATTCCAAGTCCGTAAATTTCCATTGGTCAGGACTTGAAAACTTTGGCTTTCTCAATACGGATGGCTCCGGCATTGAATGGTACACAAGACTTCGGCATTTCATATTTTTCAAAAACACAAGTCAATTAAGGTTCAGATTGAACAACAACTATTTAGATCTCGTTTTTCCATTTGCAATAACAGATCCCTTTCTTCCAGTCGGTAGCTACAATATGACGGAGCTCAATGTGCAATACAATTCTGATAATCGCAAAATGTTCGGCTATGAATTGTTCGCTGTATACGGACAGTTTTTTAACGGAAATAAATTAACTATCCAGGCAGATCTCGATTACCGAATCCAACCCTGGGGTAATTTTTCCGTCGGTTTAGAGCATAATGAAATTTGGTTTCCCAATCCTTATGAAGATGTTTCTTTAACCCTGGCAGTCGCAAGAGCAGAAATTAATTTTACTCGCAATTTGTTTTGGACTACTTTTTTCCAGTACAACACTCAAAACGAAACATTCAACATCAATAGTCGGTTTCAGTGGCGCTACGCGCCTATGTCTGATATTTTCCTGGTTTACACTGACAATTACGATGTGGCAAATATGTTCGGCCCAAAAACAAGATCCTTTGTGTTGAAGGTGAATTATTGGTTTACGCTGTGAGGATGGTTGGCATTTCAGGGTAGACCGGAATATTCGTTGAACTGTTTTCTTCACTGCCTGTAAATTGTGATGCTTTGTGACTTCGTGCCTTTGTGGCAAATGATGGGTGGGAATTGATAGGCCAAGAGGGGTTATTCAGTCCGGAAGAACAAAATAGCCACTAAGACACAATGACCACAAAGAAAGAGATAGACACGTCCCAGAGATTGCTTAGCCAAGGTCAAAACTAGACCACCAAAAATTCAATCTTCATTTTTACTATTTTCAAGAAAAAAAGAGATGCGCATTTTCCTTATTGTCCTTTCGCTAGCTATAAGTCAATCCTCCTTTTCGCAAAACAACCTCAAAGCTCTTGTCGGAGGTACCCTACTTGATGGTTTTGGTGGCGATCCGATAAAAAATTCAGTAATCCTGGTTGAAGGGGATCGGATTAAGGCTGTGGGTACCCAGGGCCAATTAACGGTGCCAAGAAATGCTGAGGTAATCAGCACCGAAGGCATGTCTGTAATGCCAGGTTTGTGGGATATGCACGTACATCTAATGATCAATGGTCATGCTAATTATGCACATTGGGATACTGCTTACGCTGATAAATTGGGAAACGAGATTATGCCAGCTAGTGCCCACCAGTTACTCCTTGCAGGAGTAACTTCAGCCAGAGACCTGGGAGCACCCCTTGAAGTTTCTATTGAAGTAAGAGATAAGATTAACCGTGGAGAAATTCCAGGACCTACCATGTATATGTCCGGGCCATTTATTCAGCATAAACCATATCCGGGAACGGAAGCCTTCCGCTGGGGAGTTTCCGGGGCAGGGGATGCGAAGGCAAAGGTCAGACGGCTTGCTGAAGCAGGAGTAGATTGTATAAAATTGATAGATCAGGATCAAATGACCATGGAGGAGGTTGAGGCAGTTGTAGAGGAAGCCCATAAGCATAACTTAACAGTAGTTGCCCACTCGCACCGGCCCGAAGAAATCCGCCGTGGCCTCAAAGCCGGGGTAGACAATTTTGAGCATACAGGACTCTCCTCTGCACCAGGTTATCCGGAAGATGTTTTGGAAATGGTTAGGGAGCGGACCGCTCAAATGAACCTTGGACCACTCTATTGGACACCAACTGTAGAGGGACTCTTCAACTATACCTATGTCCGTGATAACCCGGAAATGCTCGATAACGATTGTTGGCATCTAGGCCTTTCTCAAGAAACCATTGATGATATCAGGCAGTCATATGCCTACCCAGGACGCCTACCCTACTTTCAATTGACACCACTGCGCAAGCCAACCCTGGAACATAAAGTAAAGCAGCTGATAGAGGCCGGCGTCGTGCTTCTAATTGGAACTGATTCTGGTATACCAATGAAGTTTCATTGCCAGAGCACCTGGAATGAATTGGATGTCTGGGTAAACGAATTCGGGATCGATCCAATGTATGCCATAAAAGCTGCGACTTATTGGCCTTCAAAAATAATGGGTGTTGACAACGAATACGGAACTGTCAGCGAAGGTAAGTTTGCCGATATCATTGCTGTAAAAGGTGATGTGCTTCGACACATTTCAAAACTCTCTGATGTCCAACTGGTAATTAAGCATGGTAAAAGAGTTAAATGAGAGAAATCCTGATCCTTCTGTCCTTTTGTTGTTTCGTCTTTTTTCCTGCCTGTGATAAGGACTGTGATGTGAATCCTGATCCTGTTTGTCTGGAAACTCCTCCAACAAATGAAGCTTGCCTGGCATTTTTCACAAGTTGGTTTTATGATCAGGATAATGATGAATGCTACGAAGAGGGATACAGTGGTTGTTCACAGAGAGGGTTTGCTACACTCGAAGAATGCCAAAATTGTTTGTGCAATTAAAAAATAAAGAATGAAATACCCAATGTTTTTAATTCTTACCTGTTTGATTGCCTGCGAAGCTCCGGTGGCTCCCGCCTCTAAGGAGAGCAATGTCATTCGATACGACCGTCCCGATGCCTCAATCCTTAAGGGGGCATCCGTCCCCGCAGGAAAACAGCTTTTCTTTTCTTCGGGCCAGGTTACCAATCCCGTTTATCCGGATGCTCCTGAAAAATCCCTGCAGAGGTATGGAAATACCTACGAACAATCCATCGGTACACTCCAAAAACTGGAAGGCGTGCTAAAGGAAGCCGGGCTTGGTCTGGATGATGTAGTTTATCTGGGGGTATTTATTGCACCTGATCCCAGAGAAGAGGATCAGATTGATTTTGATGCCTGGTTCAGGGCGTATGGTGAATTTTTTAATAATGAGGAAAACCCCGTAAAGACCGCCCGAAGTACAATCGGGGTTGCCGCCTTAGCCCGACCCTATCTGCTGGTCGAGGTAGAAGCAATAGCGGCCTATGATTAGGTACGAGTTCAGCGTAGACCGAAATCTAAGCTGAACTATTTCTTGAGACGTTAGGCGTAGATTCCGGTCTACGCCTAACGTGATCCTGATCACGAAAGACCACCCTCTCTAAATTTACCTTTGGTCCGTACAAAAGCTGGATCATTGGAAATATTAAACGACTGGAAATTTCTTCTTTTAGCATCCCTCACTCTTGGACTTGCCCCCTTCTATCCGGAGCCCCACATATTTGGAAAGATCCGATGGGTCTTGGGAGGAGCGGAGGGCATGAAACCATTGGACTGGTTTGATCTTATGT
>JABDJM010000103.1 GCA_013002475.1 Saprospiraceae bacterium
CTTCAAAGGGAGATGAATTTTCACTGGAAGATCTGGGTTTGAGACAAGGTATTTTCAGTCATTTCCTGATGAAAGGGCTAAAAGGTGAAGCGGATTCAGACAAAAATAAGATCGTTACTATTACTGAACTTTATGATTTTGTTGCCGATAAAGTGTCAGCCTATACCAATTACTCACAAAACCCCACCATTTCCGGGAACTTTGACCCCCGAATGCCTGTTTCTACCATAAGATAAGTGCCCAAAACCGAATACCCCCGATTTAGAACCGTTTTCTAAAGCATCGAAGCAGTTTGCTCCAAATTACTGGTAGCAAACTGTTTTTGTATATAAAAAATATTAATATTTGAAAACGCTATTTGTTGTGGCGTCTTTCAAATGATCAAATACATAATCACATCATTATTCCTGTTTTTGGGGCTGCAGACCACTGTGCTGGCTCAATGTATCTCCGGAAATTGTCAGGAAGGTAAAGGCGCTTACCTCTTCAAAAATAATTCAGCTCGATTTGTAGGATCTTTTCAAAAGGGTTTACCCTGGGGAGAAGGCCAATGTCATTTTTCTAATGGTGACGAATACGACGGCCAATGGCAAGCTGGTAAATTTCATGGAAAAGGGGCATTGACCCTGGCAGATGGCTCCACCCTTGATGGGCGATGGACCGAAGGGAAATTTATGGGAAAAAGCCTTCCAGACCAAAACCGGCCAGAGAAATCTATATCACAGAAAGAAAGACGAACCTGGGCCCTGGTAGTTGGAGTAAGTGATTACCATCATATGCCTGTCCTCAGATATGCAGATGATGATGCCTATCAATTCCACAATCAATTGCTGGCCTCAGATGGCCTGAGCCTTTCCTCTGATCAGGTGAAGCTTTTGATCAATGAATCTGCTACCAGAGAAAAGATACTCGAAGAACTTACAAATATTGCTAACCAGGCAGGGGAAGAGGATATTATCCTTTTTTACTTCTCCGGCCATGGCTTGAAGGGGAGCTTTTTACCCTTTGACTACGATGGCTTCAACAATCAAGTTTTTCACAATGAAATAAATGGGCGTCTCAAGAAGTCCAAGGCAGAACACCGAATCTGTATAGCTGATGCCTGCCATAGCGGAGGTATTATGGCCGCAAGGTCAGCCGACTCCTGGATCAGCAATTGGTATCCAATGCTGGCTGATGCCCAAATTCCTATGACCTTTTTCCTCTCCTCTAAATCCTCTGAGCGCTCTTTGGAGTCCAAAGGACTTCGAATGGGGGTCTTTAGCCATTTCCTGATCCGCGGCCTAAAGGGTGAAGCAGATATGGATCTGGATCAATCTGTTACACTTGGTGAGTTATTTCAATTTGTATCCAAAGGGGTCACTGAGTACACTGGCCATATGCAAAATCCTATCCTTGCTGGAGAATTCGACCCTAGTTTGATCCTGAGACCCGGAAAATGATCTTCTTTTCCTCTCAATTTAGGCTTTGCTTGCCTGAATAGAATTGTATATCTTTGCAGCCGTTTTTTAATTTTTTCACTAAATAATACTTCAATTCCAATGCGAAATCACGAAGTAACTTTCATCGTAGATCCAGTACTGTCGGGCGATGAAATTAAAGCGACAGCTCAAGCGTATGCAGACCTGATCAAAAAAGAAGGTGCTCAGATCGTACATACCGATGAGATGGGATTGCGCCAGCTGGCCTATCCGATAAACCGACGTACATCAGGTGTTTATTATTGTATTGAATTCCAATCTGACACAGGAGCTTTTATTCCCAAGATGGAATTGTCTTTTAGAAGGGACGAACGCATCATGCGGTTTCTCACCGTTTCTCTTGACAAGTATGGCATTAAGTATAATGTTGATAAAAGAGATGGTAAAATCGGGAAAGCGAAAAAGCGAGTAAGCAAAGCTGCCGCCGCCGCTCAGGCGAAGAAGGCTGCTCAGACGAAAGCCGCTCCAAAACCGGCCCCTAAGCCGCCCGCTCCAAAGAAAGCGGCTACGCCTCCACCACCGGTCGCCAAGTCAGAGGAGGAATAATCAATTTTTAATCACAACAGAAGAGTAAAAAATTAGAACATGGCTTCAAGAGACGATATAAAGTTTTTAAGCAACCCCACTATCGGGCAGCAAAAAAAGAAGTATTGCCGCTTTAAAAAGTATGGCATTAAATACATCGACTATAAAGACCCTGATTTTCTTTTACAATTTGTCAACGAGCAGGGAAAAATTTTACCCCGCCGAATTACAGGCAATTCATTAAAGTATCAACGTAAAGTGTCTGCATCCATTAAGCGTGCACGACACCTGGCCATGATGCCTTATGTGGGTGACCTGTTGAAGTAGTCATTATCCAATTGAAAAATTCAAATTGAAATGAAAGTCATTCTTTTAAAAGATCTAGATAAAGTCGGAGATAAACACACCATCGTGTCTGTTAAGAATGGATACGGCCGAAATTTTCTCATCCCTCGTGGTCTTGCGCTCATTGCAAATGAGTCAAACAAGAAAAGATTACAAGACCTTCGAAACCGAGAGGGTCGGGAGGAAGCTAAGAAACTGGGCTTGTACCAGGAAATGGCAGCTTCTCTGAAAGGAAAAACTCTTAAGATTGCAGCCAAAGCTGGAACCACCGGAAAAATTTTCGGTAGCGTTAATGAACTGCAGCTTTCACAAGCAATTAAGGAGCAATTCCAAATGGAGATTCCTCGGAAAAAAATCGAAATACTTGAGGATGTAAAAAACCTTGGCTCTTACAAAGCGAAGTTAACCTTGCATCCTGAAGTTGTTTCTGAGATTGATTTTGAGGTTGAGGCAGGATAAATTATTCTGTTTGGTTATCAAAAAGGGCTGACCTCAATGAGGTCAGCCCTTTTTGTTTAGAAGTCAATTTTCTCACCTTGCGAAGTCAACCAACGCTCATGCCGTTTATAATCAGGCATGGCTCTCCTGACAAGATTCCAAAACCGCTTTGAATGATTCAATTCAATAAGATGGGCAAGCTCATGTATGATGACATAGTCCCTGACATCTTCCGGGACCAAAAGAAGCCGAGTGGACAGATTTACATTTCCCTCTGAGCTACAACTTCCCCAGTTTGTCAGATTGTATTTTAGATTTATCGATCGGATCTCTTGCTGAAAATGAAGTTGATTCAATTCACGGACCCTTTCCTCCACCATTGGTTTTAGGTCTCGGGCTACTACCCGGCTTATCAAATGCCTGACGGATTTATGAAGGTTGGCAGGCTCATCGTGGAAATTTACGTTCAGTAATATATTGCTACCATAAAGTCTGGCATAGTGATCAGAACGCTTGGAGGGACGAAGATGTAGCTTATAGGTTTTTCCACACACTTCAAGCTCCTCCCCATCCTGGTATGACTTAGTGTAAAATCTTCTGATAAGCTCTGGTTGCTCCTCAAATTGTTTTCCAACCCAATCTACAAACCAGTCGTAATGGATCTTTTGTTCCTCCTTATCTATCCATGAGGGTAATCGAAGGATCACCGATTTTTTCCCAATGCTTGCGCGAACGTCCGACCTGGATTCCTTATAGATCTTTGCAGGGACCTGGATCCCGGAAGCTTCGATATATAGATCCTTTACTTTTGGCAAGCTTAGGCATGTTTTTGTTCAAAAGCCTTCATGACATCTCTCAGGGTTTCCACGCCTTCCATGGTCATGGCATTATAGATGCTTGCGCGGAACCCACCAACGGAGCGGTGTCCCTTAAGGCCGACACAACCGGCAGCAGTGGCGTCCTCCATGAATTTTTCACCAAGACTTTCGTTCTCAAGAACAAAGGTGGCATTCATTAGAGATCGATCTTCCTTAGCTGCTGTTCCCTTGAATAGTGGGTTTCTGTCGATTTCATCGTAAACCACAGCAGCCTTTTGTTCGTTTATGGTGGCCATCTTTTCAACACCTCCATTTTCTTTTACCCATTCCATAGTAAGCATCGATACAAAAATCGGGAACACAGGTGGGGTGTTGAATGAAGAATCCTTGGCTATATGCGTTTGGTAATTGAGCATCGTTGGGATGGTCCTAGAGACTTTGCCTAAAAGATCCTCTCTTATGATCACCAGAGTAGTCCCAGCGGGTCCCATATTTTTCTGAGCTCCCGCATAGATCATTCCATGCCTGGAAACATCCACCGGTCTGCTAAAAATATCGCTGGACATATCACTGATCAGGGGACAGTTGGAACTAGGTTCTTCCTTGAATTGGGTCCCGAAGATTGTATTGTTGCTGGTATAGTGAAGGTATTTTGCATTCTGGGGAACGTCATAGGTTTTTGGGATATAGTTGTAGTTGGTATCCTTTGATGAGGCCAATACTTCTATTTGCCCGAAAAGCTTCGCTTCCTTGATGGCTTTTGTGGACCAGGCCCCGGTATCAATATATACAGCCAGATCTTCAGGATTTAGGAGATTCATTGCTGACATAAAGAATTGAGAAGAGGCTCCACCGGTTAAAAAGAGGACTTTGTATCCCTCTGGGACCCCTAAAAGCTCAGTCGCGAGGCTTTCTGCTTTATTGAGAACCTCTACAAATGGCTTTGATCTATGCGAAATTTCCAGGAGGCTAAGTCCTGAGTCGTTCCAATTACTTACTGCTTGGGCGGATTTTTCGAGAACAGGAGCGGGTAAAATGGCTGGACCTGCGCTGAAATTGTACTTTTTCATGGTTGTTGGCTATTGAAGTAGAAGAATAAGCCGCAAAAATAGGCTTTTGGCTGTCCAAAGGCCTAATATAGTTTGTAATTCAGGTCACAAAAAAAGTAAATTTTCTCTTGCCTGGGTGAGTCAAAACATGTACCTTCGACATCCCCTGTGCGACACATCAAAATTGGTCTAATACGACCATTCAAGTATCTTCTTTTCTACACTGATATTACTTCGAGAAAGCGCAAAAATTATTTTGCAGGAAGTTGCAGGATTGAATTATAGTATATACCTTTGCAATCGCTTTTGACGAAAGCATATTTTCCTGAGAAAAATAAGGGATTTATTCCCAGAAAAAATAGGCTGATTTATCGGCGGCCCAAAAGGGGGTTTTGCTGATTTTTTTGCCGGAAAAGTTCATTGACAAGTTTGACGCAAGCAGAAATAAAAAATCTGCAGTACGATATTTGAATCCACCGATAGGACTGAAAAGTTCTGTCAATTTATTAACAGACGTTAGTTTTTGAATGAGCATTTATTGCTTGATCAGAATCTTTATAGATCTTTTACTATGGAGAGTTTGATCCTGGCTCAGGATGAACGCTAGCGGGAGGCTTAATACATGCAAGTCGAGCGAGAAGATTGGTGCTTGCACCAATTGGAAAGCGGCGCACGGGTGAGTAACGCGTACACGACCTACCTTCAAGAGGGGGATAGCCTTTGGAAACGGAGATTAATACCCCATAGTATTATTGTAGTAAGTATGATAATTAAAACTTCGGTGCTTGAAGATGGGTGTGCGTCCCATTAGCTAGTTGGTGAGGTAAAGGCTCACAAAGGCGACGATGGGTAGGGGGCGTGAGAGCGTGATCCCCCACACGGGTACTGAGACACGGACCCGACTCCTACGGGAGGCAGCAGTAAGGAATATTGGACAATGGGCGAAAGCCTGATCCAGCCATCCCGCGTGCAGGAAG
>JABDJM010000122.1 GCA_013002475.1 Saprospiraceae bacterium
ATTCAGTTTTAAACCAACAAAGGCAGGAGCAGAAATAAAACTAATGGCCGACAATTGTGTGGCCATGGTAGATAGACTCAGCGGAAACCAACCGAGTGATTTACCACCCAGGAAGTAATCTTTAGAATCTTCATTGTCTTTGAAGAAATATCCAAGGCCTAAAAAACCAATTATGTAAAGGATGATAATGATGTAATCCAGATAATTCATATTGGTTCTTGTTTACGTAAAAATATTAGGGCTTATGTGGTTATCAGATCTTGGATACAAGCTGCTGTCCAGGAAAAGTCGCCTCCTCCATAGCCTGTGCTTAGCTGCGCCGCCAAGGACTTTTGAGACTCAAAATATTCGTAAAATCCCAAGTTAGAAACTAATTCAACAAGATCAGATTTTACGATGTTGGCAGTGTCCTCAAAGCCATACTTTTTTAAGCCATGGTAAATCATCCAATTCATTTGTGGCCATATCGGACCTCGCCAGTATCTTTTAGAATCGAAAAGTGGGCTGTCTACATCAAAGCTGGGACATAGGTAATAGCCTCTGTCATGCAAATCAGTTAGGTATTTATTGAGCGATTTGGCTTTGGTTTCATTTGGTACTTCTGCAAATAATGCAGTTAGTCCCCCGATCTCTTTATGAAGGATCTGCTTTTTCGCTCTGAGATCAAAACCCACGTAGGTTTCTAAATCCTCATTCCATAGCTTTTCTGCAAACCTGGACTTAGCCTGTTGTTGCCAGTCTTTAATTTCTCCTGTGTCGAATCTAAAGCGTTCTCCAATTCGAATCAATGATTGATTGGACCTGATCAACACAGCATTCATCAAAGTATCCTGGATCAAAAAGGGACTTTCCTCAAAGATGGCTCGGCCATCATATCTATACTTTTTTCCCAGGGTCAAAAGGTAAACGTAGCGATCATACTGATAAGAAGTAGGTCGCTCATCTAAGTTTGCTATGCTAGTATCTCGTCTCTGGTAAGAAGGAATGTCTCCCTCTTTAACCTGAATTCTATTCATTGATTCATCCCATATCGGAGAATTATCCCGGCCTGATTCCCAGGGATGAAAAATGTAGGTTAAACCCTCTCTTTCGGGATCCCGATAAGTATAAAAAAAGCGGTGGCTATTGACCACTTTGGGAAAGATCTCTGAAATAAAGACCTGAAGTTTTTCGTCATCCGGGAATCTCCCTAAGAGGTTTTCCAAAACAAATCCTATGACGGCTGGCTGAGTAATACCAGAAGTCTTGGGTTTTTGAGGAGCGCCGTTATTGACATTGGAGTTCCTAAAATCATGGTTGGGGAAATAGGTTTTTTCATTTTCGCTGTGGAAGATGATATGGGGCACCATACCATTTTCCCATTGGCCTGAAAAAAGACTTTGAATTTCCTGAATAGCCTGATCCAGGTTAAAATGACTAAGTCCCAGGCTGATAAAACCGGAGTCCCAGTTCCACTGAAATGGGTAGAGTTTGGTTGTAGGAATTGTAAAACCTCCTTTCCAGTTCTTTCTTAAAACGCGATGAGCGCCAGTTGATAATTCCTTCAATTCCATTAATATCCTGTGAGGTCTTCGTTTGTTCGTATTTAAACTATCAATTATCGACAGCAGTTATTTCATGCGTACCAAGCTCATAAAGTTTCAAGGCTTTCGCCCCCAAAACAATCAGCACCAGAGGAACAAACGAAAGGAGGGCTGTCACAAATAGAATTGGATAACCATCCTCAGCTAATGCCATTGATTCAATATAGGGGTTGATAAATGCATTGAACAGGAAAAAGGCTAGGAAAGCTAACGCAACGCGCGCAATCCTTTTCCACCATATTGTATTATCGGAGGGAAATCCTAACCAAATAAGGAATCCAATGGTAAACACCAAACCAAACAGTCTGCCAATATTTTCCTTGTCCAATAACTCAATAAATGGACTTAAGAGCAGGAGCAAAAGACCGAAAACTGATAAACGAGTGAGGTCTTTGATTTTTGTTACTCCAGCGCCTTCTTTTTTGATTGGTCTAATGAGGAAGTTGGAAAGTGCAATCACAAACACACCGACGCCCATTCCCCCAAGAACATCCGCAATAAAGTGCCTGCCTAAATACATCCGGGATAAGGCCATGAGTAAAGTCCAGACCACGGCAAAGGCCAGGAATGGTTTTGACCGAAAGAAGAAAGCCAAGCCTAGCATAAAGGCAGCAGCCAATGAAACATGACCAGAGGGAAAACCATAAGACCAGTCCGTTTGGGCCTTCACAAGTTCCCGGGCCTCCGGGCTAGGCAAAGCCAAAAAACTATCTGCAGCACCACCATCAATTAAGGCAATTGACGTGAAATGACCTGGTTCTATAACCCGGCTATCGATGTCGCTTGGTCGTGGAAGCTGAAATCCATTTTTCATTGCATGAGTAAAAAGACCACAGACCACAATTGTCAGGAAGACAAAGAGTCCCTTTCTAAGATGAAGACCAAACATCACAGCAATTAAAACCATGATATAGATCCTCGTATAACCCAAATTAGTAATAGTGGAAAAGAACCAAGTCAGGCTTGGTGACTCCAAAGATTGCAACCACAAGACGGGCTCTACTTGAAACATAATCCGATTATTTCTCCATCGATTCGGAAACCGTTTCAGCCTCCTCTACCACCGGTGCTGGATTATAATCCTTAGTGTTTGCTTCGATCAATTTTTTGAGGGCTTCAAAATTCTTTGTTTCCTGAGCCGTGAAGGACCCTCCCAGCATTTCCATCATCGTAAACATAGATCGCATCATTATTCCCTTTCCTTCAACACGTGAATCAGTTGAGATCGTCGTTTTTCCATCTGCTTCAGAAAAATTAATCTTTTGGTAAAAGTCCATCATCTCACTTTCAAACTCCATCTCAACATGGTCAAATTCTTTTATAGACGTGAGGGTTTCGATCATTTCGAAGTCTTCCTGACCATCCCCCGGATTGACGATAACCCTATGCTTCGCTCCTACTTTCTCAGATTCTCCCTCAATTAGCTCCATACTTTTGAAGCCTTCCAGCCAATACTGGAAATTATCCGGGTCCTGAACTACCTCCCAGGCTTCCTGGATCGGTTTTTCGACAGTGATTTCAGTACCATAGCTTACGAAGGGTTTCAAAAGGCCCATAAGGAAAAAGAGAACAATCAGTCCCAGAAGGACAAATAACAAAGTGCGAAGGATTTTCATAATCAATAAGTTTGGTTGACAACTAACTAAAGATATCATTTGCGTGGCTATCCACCAAAACCCACCAAACCAAGCTTAACAGAAGGTCGAAATCTAACTTAAGCTTATGTGGATAAATGATGTGGGTAGCCCTGCCTGCGTACTACAGGAAGGCAGGCACGAAGGCACAATGTTTTTATGACTATCGTGTTCTCTTTGTGCTCTTTGTGACCGCCTGCCTTTGGTAGGGGTTTGTGGCGTAGTTACTGAGGGGCCATTTACTCCATTTCTTGTATGCTGTTTTTCCGCTGGTTACCCTATTTTGTTGTATGAAATTTAGAATCGAAGAGGACCTCCTGGGTAAAATGGAAATACCTGTTGAATCTCTCTATGGTATTCACACACAGCGTGCTCTCAATAATTTTAAAATATCCAATTCCCGGATAAGTGAATACTCCATCTTTCTTCAAGGACTGATACTCACCAAAAAGGCTTGTGCGGCGGCCAACGGGGAAATTGGAACGCTATCTGCGAAGGAATCTCAAATGATCCTCAAAGCCTGTGACAAGATATTAGGCGATCTACCGGATTATCTCCCTTCTTTTCCAATAGATGTTTTTCAGGGAGGCGCAGGGACTTCAACTAATATGAATGTCAATGAGGTGATCGCAAATGTGGGCCTGAAAATAAATGGGTACGATGCTGGGAATTATCAACACTTACATCCAAACGATCATGTCAATAAGAGTCAATCAACGAACGATGTCTACCCTACCGGGTTTAGAGTTGCCATCTACTTTTATATCAACAAACTCATTGAAAGTATCATTTCACTTTCTGATCAGCTGGAACTCAAGGCAATAGAATTTTCTGATGTTCTCAAAATGGGTCGGACGCAACTACAGGATGCAGTCCCCATGTCATTGGGAGATGAATTCAGGGCCTGGGCGACGAACTTGAAAGAAGAGATTAAAAACTTAGAGAATAGCAGAGATCTCATTCTAGAGGTAAATCTTGGAGGAACCGCAATCGGAACCGGCGTTAACGCCCCAGCTAATTTTTCTGAGGTGTCTATAAAATATCTAAGAGAGTTTACAGGGGCTCCATTTGTGAGATCACCAAACCTGATCGAAGCCACCTCAGATTGCGGAGCCTATGTTATGCTTTCCGGGGCATTAATG
>JABDJM010000125.1 GCA_013002475.1 Saprospiraceae bacterium
GTTCCAATACCATAGGTCCCCAAATCCGGGATAATAGTTAGTTCCTCCATCGCTAAGATCCGGATCAATAAAATAAGTATATCCTGCTGCCATATGAATCTTTCCAGTAAGGTCAATAACCAGGGCACCAGACCCGTCAGTAGAAGGCACAGCCAAAGAATCAGGACTGACTCCATCCACATAAAAATCCTGAACATCTTCGAATGTATACCCATCATCAGCTGAGTACCCATCTAAAGGAAAATCAAAGGCTATAGATTTACTCCAGGATGTACCATTGTCATCAGATTTCCAAATGGCTATGTCTCCAAAACCGGAAAAAAGGCCGACCGCTACGGTTGAGCCGCTAGCGAAAATGGTATAGGTATCAGGGCCTACAGACCCATAAAAAGTGGAATCAAGACCAGGAAACTGAACCTCCTCCATATCAAAAGTCAAACCTCCATCAGTAGATCGATAATAAAGTAGCGTACCATCTATTCCATCCAGATCTCCCCCTCCAAAGCCGGAAGGAGTGCTAAGAGCAATCACGTGCAAATAATCTCCTGAGGCTGCGGTTCTTGGCCAAAGCATACCTAATGCCTGATCACCGGGATAGTTGGTTTCCGTCCAGCTTGACGAGCCATCTGCCTTATACATGATGTTTAGCGAATACGGAGTGGTTGCCGTAGCATGTGAAAGAGCGACCTCATTTCCATTTGTATCGTTAGTCAGAGAGGGCCAACCGCAACGCAACGATTCCAATCTACTGCTTGGCTCAGATCCCCAAACCCCTCCACTGGTGCTATTATAGCCGGTACCTCTGTCGGTATGGGCAGCTGTTTCAAAGCTCATGATCCAGGAAGCAGCCCAATCGCCATCGGGCAAAAGGTTAAATCTATTCTGGATCGAACTGTTAGTTTGAAGGTCGTAGTAGGTTTCCCCAATCTGCACTTCCAGACTTCTGGCACTTTGGGCGATTGCAGGCTGATAAACAGGTCCAGCTGGCTTAGCAAGCTCAAGACTTGCCCCATCATCCAATACAGGGCTAATTTTCTTTTCATGATACACAAGGTGATCAGGTGTATAATAACGGTGTTGCCCAAAAAGTGAAAGGGAGAAAACAGTGGCTAGGGAAAAGAGGAATATTCGTTTCATCGTTTTGCTATTTCCTATAAATATACAAAGCTATCAAGGTTTTTAGGCACCTCTTCAAAATCGGGGATTTTGTCAATCAGACTGCAGGATTGTTCTTAAAATCTGTTATCTGATTACTTTTTGTTTACTGAATTTCTATCTATGTTTACGAGGAAGTGACTCGCCTTTAGGTGCAACGAATCTAAGTGCATCATTTTTAATCATTTAACTAAAGATTTACATATGAGAAATTTTTTACAAGTATTATCCTTGCTCTTTGTTGCAACAGCAATGAATGCACAGGTAGTTATCGTAAACACACCTGCATCTGTCCAGGGAGCGTACGCATTTTCTGCCGCTGCTTTCGGTGCTAATCTGGCTGATTCTGTATGGACCGCAGATGCCATTGTCATGGACGATGGTGTTGATATCAATACAAATGGCTGTGAGCAGACTACCCAGGACATGACGGGATTGTGGGCCATGATCGATCGCGGAGCCTGCCAATTTGGAGACAAATGCCTGTTCGCAGAAAATGCTGGGGCGATGGGTGTGATCGTATTTAACAACCAACCGTCAGCAGGCCCAATTATCATGGGTGCTGGAAATCTTGGGGCTCAGGTCACTATCCCTTGTGTCATGCTGTCTTTTGAAGATGGTGAGATACTTAAGCCTTTAGCTGCGTCTGAAACCATGAATATCACAATAGGTAATCTGGTATTGCCAAATGATGTTTCTACTGAGCGACAAGGAGCTTCAACTCCCCTTTTAGGAACCATGGATCAACTAATGTATCAGGGATTAACGCAGGATTTCACTCCAGGTGCCAGAGTTATCAATAATGGAGCTAATGCCGCTACAGGAGTAACCGCAACAGGAGTGATCAGTTTTGATGGAACCGAAGTATATAATGAGACTTCCTCAATGGGCGTAGACCTTATGCCTGGGGATACCGCTTTCATTGGACTTCCTGACTTCACTATTGGAACAACTGATGCTGGTCAGTACACGGTTGAATATACAGTAGCAAGTGACTCCACCGACGACCTAGCATTTGATAATATTGCTTCCACTTCTTTCTCTGTAACTGAGGATGTGATCTGTAAGGGAGCCTGGGATTTTGACAATGGAGTTCCGCAAAGGACCTCGAATTACAGAACCACTGCTGCTGGTTCTGTTGAGTATGTCGCAGGCTTCCGGACACCAACTGCAGGGTTAGTCCTGGACAGCGTTACCTATAATATTAGTACAAGTAGTACCTCAGGTTCTCTTGAAGGAGCTATTTTCGGAGTTTGGGTCTACCGTTGGCAAGATGCTGATGAAGACATGCTTGCTCAACCCGCTGAGCTTACCCGCGTAGGACTTGGACTTCCTGAATTTGGCGCCGGAGCTCCAGGAGCAACCTGGGTGACAAATGAGATCATTGGGATCACCGATCCTAAAGTAATTACAGGTCCTGATGATGATGGGTATTTCGTAGGGGTTAAGTTCGCGGATACTGATTCACTTTTTGTTGGATTCAATGAAAACAACAATGTATCATGGCTACTTGAACAAAGCTTGATTGAGAACGAAGCAGATGTACCCCACCATGTTGTAACAACGTTTGATGGAGAGACTCCTGACATTGCAATGTCAGGCGTATTTACCGATTCTGGATTCCCAATTGCCATTGCTGTCCACACGGCTGAAGTAAGTAATGTAAATGCTCCTCCAATTGCTGGAGAGCTAAAAGCATATCCAAATCCGGTTGAGGACTTCTTGACAGTGGATCTTGATCTTGAGGTTCAGACTTCTGAGGTTACTTTCCACATTA
>JABDJM010000128.1 GCA_013002475.1 Saprospiraceae bacterium
TTTCAATGGGGTCGCCAAGGCGAGTCCCTGTTCCATGTGCCTGAATGTAACCAAGATCTGAAGCGGAGATGCCCGCATTGTTCAGAGCTTGTTCGATCACTTTGGCCTGGCCCTTTGCCGAGGGTGCGGTAAAACCGACCTTATCTGCTCCGTCATTATTAATTGCCGAACCCTTAATAACAGCACGGATCTGATCACCATCTTCAAGTGCTTTGGATAATTTTTTCAACACTATACAAAGCATTCCCTGGCCACGTACCATGCCATTGGCGTTCGCGTCAAAGGTGTGGCAATATCCGGTGGGCGAAAGCGCATGGCCATCTGTATGAAGGTACCCCGCTTCCACAGGAGGTTGAATGCGTCCTCCACCTACAAGCATCACTTCTGCATCGCCGGCCCGAAGACTTTGACAAGCCAAATGGATGGCTACACCCGAAGATGAGCAAGCTGTTTGCACGCTTAGTGCAGGTCCTCGCAAGTTCAGTTTGTAAGCAACCCTGGTTGCCGGAAAATCCTTTTCGAGGGCAATACCGATCTGAAAATCGTCGAGTGACTCAAAATAATTTGGATGGGCCATCACATGGTTCACCAGATAAGTGTTTCTGGCAATAGCACCTATGATCCCTACTCTACCCCTGTAGGTTTCAGGATCAAGGTTGGCTTCCTCAAGAGCATGGTAGGCCACTTCTAAAAATATCCTATGCTGAGGGTCCATCAAGGCCGCCTCTTTGGGAAGGAATCCAAAAAAGGAAGCATCGAACTTGTCATGGTCTTCAAGTACCATTCCTCGTCGAACATATTCGGCTTTTGAAAAAAGCATTTCATCAACTCCTGCTGCCCTCATTTCCTTATCCGAAAAAAGTTTGCTGACGTCTCTTCCTAATTTTAAATTTTCCCAGAATTCTTCAAGGTTATTGGCTCCCGGCAATCTTACCTGCATCCCAACTATTGCAATGTCCTCCTCACTGTATTTTCCTTTTTTGAAATTTTTGGAAGACAGGAGCGTTTCGTGGCCTAATTTTTCAGCCATTCTGATTGTAGCCGAATGAAGTGAAATATGTTGACTTGCCCCCTTCCATTTGTCCGCCAACTGTGATTGGATCTTACCATATTTCAAAAGGTTGACATCCCCCATTGGTTTGGATCCCTGATGGATACCATCAACCATTTTTGACTCGATATCCTCATATGGTTTCAGACATGCCCCTTCGAAGGGAAGGTCCAGGAAGGATAGAATGGATTCTATTTTTGATCCGGGATTTTTTACCAGATCCTCATACCGGACAGAGATCTTTTGATCCGCTGGTAGTCCTTCAAAAAACTTCTGAATATTCGAATGGGAGTGATACCAGATTTGTTCTCCCAACTTAGCTCCCTGATAGTTATTGTCAGGGAGATACATTACCTGATCCATATGCATTCGGTCGAAGGAGTCGACCATGGCATATGGGTTCCGGGATATCTGAATGAATTTTGGGTTTTCAAATTCGCTGGTTGCAGCAAGAAGTGCTTCATAGTCCAATGCGTAAGAAGGAGATTTATCCAACAGATATTTTGCAGGGCTCCAGTTTTGAAGGATTTCGAAAATCTCCTTGGTTGATAATGATTGTTGTTCCCAATCCTGGATGATCTCCTGGGCTGATTCTGCCTTGCAGGATCTTAATTCCATTACTGCCCTAACAAGTCCTTCCTTCCATAAAGCAAATTTCCCTGTGTATGCCTTTGCTCGTTCACCCATATTCTGGAAATGCAAAAGCTGAAGTTCGTTAGCAGCAAAAATTCCGGAATGTCCATTGAGCATCAAACGGAGCAAGCTGGTCCCGGATCTGGGGGGAGCCAGAATAAATATTGCGGAAGGATTAGGATCAGTTTTGGCAGGAGCAAATGCCCTACTAGGAACACCTTGTAAGAATGCTTTAATCTCTGCGGACGAAAGTACCGAGGTACTCGAACCGGTCGATAAGGTTCCTTTTGTCTGTTCAAAGTTCTTCTGCACTGCCTCCTCATAATCACGGGCCAGCATTGCTGCGAATTGAGCAACCGTAGGATGCTCAAATAAGGTTACTATAAAAATGTTTTCCCTTAGGAGGGATTGCAGTTTACTTATCAGGGCTGCAGCCTGCAGGGAATTACCCCCCAATTCAAAAAATTTGTCATGTATGCCGACGGGTCTTACATCCAAAGCTTCTTCCCAGAGTTGACACAGGAATCTTTCCAGTTCTGTGCGAGGTGGAGATAGCTCATTAGATAGATCAGGGCGGTCAATGGAGATTTTTGGAAGCGCCTTTCTATCGATCTTTCCTGTAGGCGCGAAAGAAAATTCTTTAACAAGCTCAAACCGGGCAGGGATCATATAACCGGGAAGTTGATCTTCCAATTGCTTCTTCCAGACCTCAATATTCGTATTGCCCTGGACGCTTAGAGATACAAAGGCAACCAGTTTTTTGTCCTTCTCATTTTCTCCAACGACCGATACTACCGCCTCTTGTATGTCGGATAAGGATTTAAGTGTGTTCTCAATTTCCCCTAGTTCTATTCGATAACCCCTTAATTTAATTTGGTGATCCAACCTTCCCATAAAATCCAGATTTCCATCTGGTAGATATTTTCCAAGGTCCCCGGTTCTGTAGATCCTCTTTCCCTCCAGTTCGGGATGCTTGAAAAACTTTTGGTTTGTCAATTCCTCCCGGTTATGATATCCGCGGGCAAGTCCCGACCCAGAGATTCCGATCTCTCCGACCTGCCCATCAGGAAGGATAGCATCATCTTCACCCAAAATGTAGATTTCTGTATTTGGGATGCATTTCCCGATTGGAGTTTTGGTTCCTTCAAATGTTCGAGGGGCTTCAAAAATCGTGGTACCAACTGTGGCTTCGGTTGGTCCATACTGATTTAAAAAACGGACAGCGGGAAGCACCTCGAAATGTTTTTTGACTAGCGATCCTGGACATACCTCGCCTGCAACACTCACCGAAATGAGCGAGGACATTTTTTCGGCCCCTACTCCATCCAACAGAAGACTATAAAGCGATGGAAAGGTAAGGAGGTGGTTTATCTCCTTTTCCTGGACGAATTGAGATAGCTCAGTTAAGTCTTTTTCGAGATCTTCTGGAGCGATGACAAGCGAACCTCCGGCGCAAAGAGTAACCCAGATCAATTGGACAGCCCCATCAAAGGAGAATGAATAAGCATACAGGAATCTGCGAATGTCCAGATCAAAAACATTAATATCCTGCAGGACCATGTTGATCACTGACCGATGCTCGATCAAAACTCCTTTGGGCTTTCCTGTACTTCCTGAAGTATAGATCATATAGGCCAATTGCTCCTGGGAAAGCTTAGGCAAGGATGGTTTTTCAGGTTTTTCATCTAAAGGTTCATCCAGGAGTACAATTGTCCCCGAAAAATGTTTTTCAAATCTGGAAACCAGGGGACTTTGGGTCAACAGCATTCTCGCTCCTGAATCCTTCAGGATGAAGGATAATCTCTTTGAGGGCAGATTTGGATCTAAAGGTAAATAGGCACATCCTGCTTTCATTATTGCAAGAATCCCAATGATCATTTCCGGGGAGCGATTGCTGGCTATGGCGATGATCTCTTCCTTCTGTGGGGCCTGCTGAAGTATTTTTTGCGCAAGTAAGGTGCTTATGCGATCAAGCTCCTGGTAGGAAATCTTTTGTTGGCCAAATTCCAGGGCAATAGCCTCAGGCGTTCGAGCCGCTTGGGCTTCAAATATCTCTGGGAGGGAATCCCAGGCGTGGAGTGTCTTTATCCGATCGGGGCCTCTGCTCATAGTTCATAAACCATAAACTACACACTATGGGGGTCCAGGGTGTGTTGCTGTTTTTTAATACTCTTCTCCGCCAGGACATAGCCCTGACTAGGTGTTTCAAAAAATGTTTAAAGGTGGTTGTGATGTTCGTGGGAACAGGGAAAAGGAAGTGATTTCCTTGTAGAGGCAAAATACTTGAATTCCGTCAGATTTCCATCCCAAAAATTGGGTAAAATTATTCTGATCCTAAGTGTTATCCCTTAGTATTCCAGCTTTGCTGACAAGGGTTAAGCACCTTTTGCAGCAGCTTCCGGGTCATACTTGATCATAAGATGCATCCAAAGCGCTCTGGAACCGCGCAAGAATCGGAAGTATGTAATAGCTGCTATCGCCAAAGCAACTCCCATTCCAGCATATAGAGACCAATCATATACGAGGACAAGAACCAGAGTTGGGATCAAAATGAACCAACCGGAAAGGATATAGGAGATAAACATGGCTCCATAATAATACCCAGGCTCAGGAAGCATTTTTTGACCGCAAGCCACGCATGTTTCCGGCATGTTAAGAGGGTCCGACATCTTAAAAGGTTTGGTAAACATATTCCCCTTGCGGCAACGTGGACATTTATATTTCCAAATGGATTTAAATGATAATCCCATATTAATG
>JABDJM010000152.1 GCA_013002475.1 Saprospiraceae bacterium
GGGTATGTCTTCAGCAGCAAATAAACTGAGTCTTCCCATTCCGTCTAATTCAAAAAATGCATCAAAGCCCCAAAAGCCTGCAGTTGACGTTGGTGCCTCATGTTGCAAATTGAAGTAGGCTAGTTTACTGTCAGGGATATACATATCCCACTTGATTATGAAATGTCCGGTCGTTTGGTCACCGACGAAAAGCAAAGCGTCCTGCCCTGAGGTATTTCCATCGATCTTAATGGACTTGGTCCCAGATTCAGCAAAGTCTTCGCTTACCTCACCTCCAATGGTTGCTCCAGGCCAGGAAATCCAATGACTTGCCTGGCCAGTTGCGTCTCCAGTGGTATAAGCCTCAATGTCATCGTTAATGATCACATTTGGACTTTCGCAGGTGACCTGCGCTGAAAGTGAAATAAAGCCAAAGAGCATGAATATGGCGGAAAGAATAGTTAGTAATTGTTTTTTCATAAGGTAAGTTTTAGGTGGTTAAATGAATTGATAGGTATAACCTATCTTAACTAAAGTTAATTCATTCATTCTAATTCCAAGAATGAATTTTGAATATTGATTTTCCTTGAATCAAACCAGCCTTACTATGATCAATTTCCTAAAAAAGAATCTTCTTCTAATCCTTCAGATTTTTACTGTTATTGGAGCCTTGCCAGCAGGTATTTCCCTCATCACAACACCTGATGGGTCCGGGGTCGGGATCCCACCGGAGATCCTCAAAAATGCACCCTTTGACGATTTCCTGGTTCCAGGAATCGCTCTTGTAGTGTTCCTGGGTTTAGCTAATCTTATTGGTGGTTACATGACATGGAAAAACCACCCGAGAGCTGGTTTCGCCGCGTTGATCTGTGGAGGGCTTATGATGGGATTTATCATAATAGAAGTAGCCATGATCGGATTGGTCAGTAGCCTGCAACCACTGTTCTTTATAGTGGGAGCAGTTATTTTTTACCTGGGATGGAAAAAAGGAAAATCAGAAGGGGAGATTAAGGTCTAGTCAGAATAATGCTTAGTCACAATCTAGTTCGATCCTGGAGAAGACATCGTTGTTAGGAATGCAATTGCCGGAAAGGACAGACTCGGGAACATACCTTTCAAGATCCGGGTCGTGCAAAGCATTTTCAAGGAAGGCAACAAGATCATTGATCTCGTCCTCCGACATTTCCACCGGGTGGAAAAAAGATGAAAGCTGATCCTGTGCGACATAAGGATTTTCAGACTCGGCCCTTAATTTGTATTCCACAACCTCGCGGATGGTTTGTTTGCTGCTCCCATGAAAGAAGTGCGTATAGTCCTTAAGGTTATATAGTTGAGGGACTTTGAATTTAAAGTCGTCCTCGGCATTGTCTGTGAAAAAAGCTCGTCCACGGTTGCGGTTATCCTCATGGTCTGTATTCAGAATTTCATCTTGCTCATATAGGTCTTTGGTTCCCAAAGCATGAAATTCCATGGAGTTAAAGGAGGGGCCTTTATGACAGCTTGAACAATTGGCCTTTCCAAGGAATAATAAGGCACCTCTTTTTTCTTGTTCTGTAATTGCATAGTCTTCTCCATTTAACCACTTCTGGAAAGGAGCTTCCTGTGCTAATAAAGTTCTTAGATAGGCAGAGATCGCAAAACTAGCGGTCTTATGAGAATATCTCTCCTCCGCTGGAAAATCCGGAAAGCAACGATCAAAATGTTCGCGATATCCAAATTGGTCAAGTACCACATCAGTGATCTCCATTCGGTGCAATTCCAGTCCTTCAATATTCTGGGCCTCGAGTCCTTGCAATCCTTCAAGATTGACCTCTGCATTTTCATGGCCATGCCATAGGGCTTCAGTTCCTTCATTGATCCCAAAGGATCCGAATGTTCCGCTCCAAAGAGTGTTGGTTACATAAGCTACATTCAATACACTTAGAGGTCTTGCGCCTTGCGCATCCACTTCATGTCCAAGATATCCGGCGATCTGATGTCGGTTACCTGCGAATCCAAGTCCACCATCGGCAAGGCCTTGTGCCCTTCCAGGGGTGAAGCCACGGCTGGCTATATGACAAGTGGCACAGGAATAAGTGCTTTCGCCGATCGGGTAGGCAGGTGAGGCCGCCAGGCCGGTTTCGTGAAAAAGCATCTTTCCTAACTCAGCCTTTTCAGCGTTGATAGGATTTTTATCGTCTTGATTGGGTATGGAAGAAAAATCGTTGGCTTCAGGAAAAATATAATACGAAGAATTACCGGTAGGGGACATGTTGTCTAGCCTCTCCCGGAGCAGTTGGTCATTCGGGCCTTTCAAAGGTTCATGCTTGCAGCCAAAACAAAAAAGGCATACCAGCCCTAGCCAGACTAAGTGTTTGCTCATGGTAAAATCTAATAAATTGGTAGACAACGGTTTAGGAAACCCTGCTCATTGTCCTCCTTTCAATGTACGTAAAGTTAATGCGAAAGGGCGGCCAAATCAATGATTTCGTCAGTTTTTCCCTGTTTAAGAGCACTTTTAAAAGTATGGTCTAGAAAATGAATTAAGAATGCTTTTAATTTGAGGCCTTGATCAGTACTTGATGATCTTCTTCTCCGCAAAAAAGTAACTATACCATAAATACGGAGTACAAAAACAGAAGTTGTTGGATCCTAAACACATGCCGAAATTTTCAGTCATAATACCGGTTTATAATCGTCCTCAGGAAGTCGATGAGCTTTTAGGATCATTGACCGAACATTCCTTCAGTGATTTTGAGATCGTTTTTGTGGAGGATGGATCCACTGAGCCGTGTAAAGACATTATTGATCCCTACAAGGAGAAGTTTACCATCATTTATCATTTCAAGGAGAACAGCGGCCCGGGCGACAGCCGGAATGTAGGCATGACCCTTGCGAAAGGGGAGTGGTTTATCTTCTTTGATTCCGATTGCTTAATTCCTGCGGGATGGTTTGAGGCTGTTGAAGCACATCTGGCTGCGAACCCTTTAGATGCCTTCGGCGGCCCGGATGCGGCAGACCCAAGTTTTAACCGCCTCCAAAAGGCGATCAATTTTTCCATGACATCTTTTCTAACGACCGGTGGAGTAAGAGGCAAAAAGAAAAGCCTTGACACTTACCAGCCGAGGAGTTTCAACATGGGACTAAAAAGGGAGGTTTTTGAAAAGGTCGGGGGCTTTGGAAATATTCATCCTGGGGAAGATCCGGATTTGAGCTACCGGATCATGAAGGATGGTTTCAAGACTGGTTTCATTCCCGGGGCAAAGGTCTTTCACAAAAGGAGGATCAACTTTAAAAAGTTTTACAAGCAGGTTTACAAGTTCGGAGTAGTGCGACCGATCCTTATGAAGTGGCATCCAGAGCACAGAAAACTCACTTACTTTTTTCCCAGCCTTTTCCTTGTAGGTTCTGTTATCCTCTTGTTCCTTGGAATATTCACCAATGGCTTTTTCTTCCTGCCACTCCTATTATTCTGCACCCTAATTTTTTTGGCATCCTTTTTCCAGACCGGAGATCTGCTAATTGCAGGAATGGCTATTGTCACCTCCCTGATCCAATTATGGGGATATGGCTGGGGCTTTTTAAAATCATTTATTCAGATCCTTCTTCTTGGAGGAGAGGAAAAGAAAAAATTTCCTGACTTCTTTTTCAGATAGGGGATAGATGAAATCTATAAGTTGGGACCCTGGTTTATTTACACCGAGACATGAATATTAAAGGAGGAGCCCTTTTCATTGCTCAAGACATCCATTGAACCTCCAAGGAATTTTACCCTTGATGCAACACTCTTTAATCCCACTCCCTGAAAATTCTCAAATTCTTTCATGTCAAATCCAATACCATCATCTTCCACAGTAATTAAGATATCACTGTCATGTCTGTTGATCTGGACAAATAGGTTTTTTGCCTCAGCATGTTTGATAACATTATTTACTAATTCCTGGACGATTCTGTAGATCATCACTTCTTTCGACTCCTCAAATCTATCGGTAATGCCAGTGAATTGGGATCGGGTATTGATTTTTTCTTTCTGTTGGATCTTTACCAGCATATCTTCAATAGCAGCTTGCAATCCTAATCTTGAAAGCGCTATGGGCATCAAATTATAGGCAATCCTGCGTACTTCAGTGCTGGCAC
>JABDJM010000159.1 GCA_013002475.1 Saprospiraceae bacterium
AATTAACAGATGCAAACGGCGGTTTTTACTCTTCCCTGGATGCAGATTCTGAAGGCGAGGAAGGGAAATTTTACGTTTGGAAAAAATCAGAGATAGATTCCATAATCGGAGTCGGGCAACTTCAATCCCTTTTCAATAAGTATTATAGGATTACTGAAAAAGGGAATTGGGAGGAGCACAAAAATATCTTGCATACCCAAACCACCTTTTTAGACTTTGCAAAAAAGGAAAAGCAGGAGGAGGAAGATCTGGCAAAAGCCTTTGCCCAGTTTAGGGGAAAGTTACTCGAACATCGGGCAACCCGTGTCCGACCAGGATTGGATGACAAAATCCTGAGTTCCTGGAATGCTCTTATGCTGGTGGGTTACCTGGATGCTTACAAAGCTCTTCGAACAAACGCCTACCTGGAAATCGCCCTTCAAAATGGAGAATTTCTGAAGGACAATATGATCAAGGAGGATTTCAGGATGGACAGGAACTTTAAAAATGGAAAAAGTACCATCAATGGCTTTCTGGATGATTATGCTTTGACCATCCAGGCTTTTATCGAATTGTACCAGGCAACCTTTAATCCTGACTGGTTAATCCAGGCAAACGGATTAGCAGAGTATGCCATAAAGCATTTCTCCCATAAAGAGGATCCCTTTTTCAACTATAAATCTGACCTGGACCCACCCCTTGTCGCCACCAAAAAAGAACTGGGGGATAATGTGATTCCGGGCTCAAATTCTGCCATGGCTAAGGCTCTTTATGAACTCGGAACGCTTATGTATAAGCCAGCCTATATTGAAAAAGCAAAAAGCATGATCCAAAATATGGCTCCAACGGTTGCGGAATCTGAGACTCCAAACTTTTTCAGCAACTGGCTTTCTGCCTTTCCTTCACTGGTCCAGCCACCCTATGAGGTGGCCATCCTTGGGGAAGAATGTCAAAAAAAGCGTCAACAGCTCCAGGCAGAGTACCTTCCAAACGTCTTATTATTAGGGGGAAAGGAGGAGGGAGAGCTCGAACTCCTGCAGAACAAATTGCAGGAGGGCAGCACTATGATCTACGTTTGTCAAAACAAAGTCTGCAAGTTTCCGGTTGAGGAAGCTTCAAAAGCATTGACTCAGATCGATAAGGTGTTGAAATAAGAGCATTTTGACCATTTCATGATGGGTATAGTCTAATATTCCCATAACTTTGTGGTTCCCTTGTGGGTTATACTATCATAAATTCCTGGCATGAAAAAAATTCATCTTTTAGGTATCGCGGTTATTGCTGTTGCCATTGGGATATTGATTAGTATCTCTGGGGATGTAGCTACCTATGCGACCTTTGATCAGGCTTCTGAAGCAGGTGGCATCGTTAAGATCGCCGGGACGCTGGAAAAGTCTAAGGAGATGATCTATGATCCGGCTGTCGATCCAAACTACTTTAGTTTCTGGATCGCTGATGCTTCAGGAAAATCAAATAAGGTTGTCCTGTTAAGAGATAAACCCCAGGATTTCGAAATGTCCGAGCAAGTGGTCCTCACCGGTGCTATGAAGGGAGAGGAATTTGTTGCTACGGATGTATTACTCAAATGCCCCTCCAAATACAAAGACGAGGAGATCGCATTGCGCAAAAAAGCCAATTCTTAGTACCCTCCTTGCATGAGTGAGATCCAGTACATCGGCGAACATATTTGGGCCCGACATTTTGGCCATGCCGTCATCATCCTACAGTTTGTTGCTGCGCTCTTCGGAGCTTTTGCTTTTTATAAAGCACATAAAAAAGAGAACCAACCGGAATTCTCTTCCTGGTTTAATTTGGGAAAGGCCGGATTCTTTACACATGGTATAGCCCTTTTCTCACTGATCGGATTGCTCTTTCTGATCATGATCAATCAGTATTATGAGTTTCAGTATGTGCAAGCTCATGTTTCGGATGATCTTCCAATGCGGTACATTTTCTCTGCCTTCTGGGAAGGACAGGAAGGTAGCTTTATGCTTTGGATGTTCTGGCATGTGATCCTTGGAGGTATCCTCCTTTGGAAAGGAGGAGTATGGCGTGCATCCTCGCTATCTGTTTTGCTTATGATCGAGGCCATCATCGGCTCGATGCTTTTGGGCGTCTATGTTCCTTTTACAGAATCTTTCAAGATTGGCTCATCACCCATCCTTCTATTACGGGAGGTCATGGATGCACCAATTTTCGCGCAGGCAGATTATGTCAGCCTGCTAAATGGCTCTGGCCTGAACCCTCTACTGCAAAACTACTGGATGACCATCCATCCACCTACTCTATTCCTCGGCTTCGCCTCCACCGCTATCCCTTTTGTGCTGGCCATGGCCGGACTTATGCGAAAGGATTATAAAGGCTGGTTGAAGCCGGCCCTACCCTGGGCTCTATTTTCCGGTGCCATCCTTGGCCTTGGGATCTTAATGGGCGGGGCCTGGGCATATGAAGCTCTTAGCTTTGGTGGTTACTGGGCCTGGGATCCGGTGGAAAACATGTCCCTGGTGCCATGGATCACCCTGATCGCAGGGATCCATTGTCACCTCGTTGCCAGAGCGACGGGATACTCCATTAAATCTGCTATGCTATTCTACATGGCTACCTTCTGGTTGGTCCTGTATAGTACTTTCCTGACAAGAAGCGGAGTCTTAGGCGACACTTCCGTCCATGCCTTCACGGAAATGGGTCTGGAAAATCAATTGCTCCTTTTGATCTTCTTCTTTATTGGAATAGGCGTCTACCAGTTGGTCAAAAACTGGAAAGCCATTCCTGCGCCACAGAAGGAGGAAGAATTTGCCAGTAAGGAGTTTTGGATGTTCATCGGAAGTTTGGTTTTACTTTTCTCTGCCATCTTGATAACTGTATCTACTTCCCTTCCCGTCTTTAATAAGATCCGATCATTGTTTGACCCTTTTGCAGAGGGAGTGGTGATCACAGATGTTGTTGAACACCATAACAAATACCAATTGTGGATTGCTGTTTTCATCGGGGTGCTCTCCGGCTTTAGTCAATATCTGCGCTTCAGGGAAAGAGATGGAAAAAAGGTCGCGGGCAAGTTCTGGAAACAATCTGGCACAATGGCCGCCATTGCTTTAGGACTGACTGTCTTAATCCTTCAATCTCTGAATGCCACTGCCTGGCAATATATGGTTCTGCTTTGGGCCTGCCTGTTTGCAATCCTGACAAACCTGGATTACATCATCCGCATTGCCCGATTGAATATAAAATTGGCCTCCTCTGCTTTCTCTCATCTTGGATTTGCCATCATGATCATCGGGTCATTGGCTTCCGGATTGAACAAGGAATTCCTTTCTTCAAATCCTTTGGTTCAGAGAAACATGATCGAGGGATTCACTGAAGATGATTACGGAAAAAACATTTTGCTCTTTAAGGGCAAGCCCATGTTTATGAAGGGCTACGAGGTCACCTACGAAAGGGACACTCTTGAGGGCGTGACCAGAACCTTTGAAGTCAGTTACAAAAAGCTCGATGACCAGGGTCAACCAGTTGACTCCTTCAAGCTTTTTCCCAATATCCTCTATACAAAAGCATTTGATAAGATCGCTACTTCCAACCCGAGCACAAAAAGGGAATTGGCATCTGATGTTTTTACACATATCTCTTCCCTACCC
>JABDJM010000164.1 GCA_013002475.1 Saprospiraceae bacterium
ACTATGAGTCAGGGGTACTAAAAGTAGTTATCCCCATCAAGGAAAGTGAGGTTCTTAAATCAAGAGCCATTACGGTCAACTAAGAAATAGGGTTTTAGGTTTTCAATAGTAGGTCACCTCCTAAGTGGGGGTGGCCTTTTTTATTTCAAGAGAATTATTTGACCAGGCAATATGGCAGAGCCTGAACGGATGTCATTGAGTTGCATTAATTTTCTAAGTGGGATCGAAAATCTTTTTGAAAGAGATAGAAGGCTTTCCCCTTCTTGCAATACATACATTTCCTTTTCCAGTAATTGGGAAGAATCGTTGCGTTGATCCTGCACAGGAATTTGTAAGTCTGTTTTCAAGGTAAGACTTGGTGTCTGATCTCCCCGCTTTTCCGGAAACGGAGCCCAGGAAAAATTACCGGAAAGAGCTTTCACCTCAGCCCATTTTTTCCGAACGGGGCGTTTTTCTTTTTCACCTAAAAAACGGATTACCATGCCTGGTTCAAGATCCAGATTTGTTAGTCCATTTAAGGTGACAATATCTGCTGGAATGCAATTGAAGTCATTGCAGAGACTAAGGAATTCATCCTCTTCCTGAACTTCATAGCTCAGTAAAATTTTATCCTTTGTTGAAATATTGGAGTTCTCAAAAGTCTGCTCTCGATTTGAAATCACCGAAGCTTCGAGATGAGGTAGTCGAATCAAGTTTTGTCTTTTACTTCGTGGAATGAAATTTCTCCGAAACTGTGGATTCAATTCCCTTATGATCTCCTTTCCCAATCCTCGAATCTGAGCGACTTCCTCAAAATTTAAAGATCCCGAAAGTCGAACCATTCTTGTCTCAAAAAATTCCGGGGTTAACGATTGAGGAGTCAGGCCGTATTCATAGTAATAATTGGCTATATAAACTGCCGCGATATAAGCCGAAACATAATTTCGGGTTTCACGGGGAAGGTGTCTTTTCAACTTCCAGTAATCTTTTATTCCCGTTCGACGCACAATTCCAGCAACTTTTCCTGGCCCGCAGTTATAGGCTGCGAGGGCTAGTTCCCAATCCCCAAATCTCTTGTACAGGTATTTAAAGTATTTGACTGCTCCCTCGGTGGACCTTTCCAGGTCCCTTCTTTCGTCTACGTATCTGCTGATGTTTAATTTTAGATCGGTGGCCGTAATGGGCATGATCTGCCATAAGCCAGCTGCTCCTGATCTTGAAGTTGCTAAAGGATTTAAAGCAGACTCTACAAGTGGGATGTATTTTAAAGCTTCGGGCAAACCCTGCTCAGCAAGATGTCTTTCAAAAAGCGGAAAATACAATTCCATTTTACCCAACATCCGCTCTGTCTTCTCCCTGTTCTTTACTGTGTAGGTTCTCAGATAGCTGGCTACAATAGAATTATATCTGGGCTTAATGAGAAGGTCAGGAAGGGCCTCTAAGCGTTCCAGGACTCTTTCCTCCTGCGGATCTATAGAAGTGATAAGGAGCCGGTCAGCCAAAAGTGACTGACCCAAAAGGGGCGAAGAAAGACCACAGAATAGTAATAATACTATGGTGGAGGGATTAAGAAACCACATGTTGGTTTTGTTCTGCTCTCCTCAAAAATACGGGAAACATGACAAAGTGATTCAGTTTCTTCGAAAAGTAGGGCTATTGTTTCAGGCTGACAGCCTGTATATCCATTTCATCGTACTCTTTTATTAAGCCGATCTTCGGAACCACAACAAAATTTCCATAGGGATTTGATGGTACGATTCCCTGTTTGTAGGAAGGGTTTAGCTTCCTTAGGACGGCTATGGGAGCTCCTGTTTCTTTCGATATTCGGGTCAGGCTTTTTGAACTATAGATCTTTATCGCTTTTATAAATTGCAAGTCATAATCCGGATATGCAGGTCTGAGGTCGTAGAAGTAATAATATGACATGACATAAGTTGTAGCCATCCATTTCACTACGTAATCCTGCGTCTCTTTGGGAAGAAGGGATCTGATATTCCAAAAATCCCGGCTTCTTCTTTCTTTCATTGCTTTCCGAACTCTTCCTGGACCGCAGTTATAGGCTGCAAGTGCAAGAGGCCAATCCTTAAACGATTTATGAAGGTCAGCTAAATATCTAACGGCTGATTCTGTTGATTTGAAAAGATCCAATCTTTCGTCAACTTGTTGATTGATGTCCAAGCCGTAGGCTTTTCCGGTCCTAGGCATAAACTGCCAAAGACCTGCAGCTCCTGCTTTTGATTTGGCATCTTGCTTCAAAGCCGATTCCACTACAGAAAGATATTTCAACTCGGTAGGCAAATCATAGGCTTCAAGATAGGCTTCGAAAACAGGAAAGAAGGTTGCACTTCTTCCCAGGAAGATCTCTGTTCCTCGGCGTCCACCTCTAATCATACGTTTAACTCTTTTCTCCACGTGTGGATTAAGAGTCATCTCCAATGCAGGATTCATCTGCTGGAAATGTTCGATCATTTGTTGACGGGAATAACGCGGATAGGGAGAACTTGCGTTCAATCTGGGACGAATACTAAGGCACATAAGTAGCGCGAACGCCACTATCATTAGGTTTCTAGTGCTCATGGATTATCATTAGTTCTCTGGATCGTTCGGAGCCAGAAGGTTCTTAAAGGCAACTAGGCGTTTTTTCTATCTAAGCGTTCGGGGATAGAAACTCAAAGGTAAACCAAAAGCCCTAAGTATTTCTACCTAGCACCAGAAAAATACCCCTTTTGGGGTGCAGATTTGACTACATTTTAGTCAGTTTATCCTTGAGATGGGTTGAAAACGCGATTAGTTGCTTCTCTTGCAGGCTTTTTGCCAATATCTGGAATCCAAATTTTGTACCATTTGGATGCGTTCCCAGAGGAATCGCTAAAGCGGGGTATCCGGCAAGGTTTGCCAACACCGTAAAAACATCAGCCAGGTATGATTTGACGGGGTCTTCCTGATAGGCTCCTATCTCCCAGGCAGGCTGAGGACTTAAAGGCAGTAATACTATATCATGGTATTCCAGGATCCTGTCAAGGTCCGTTTTTATTTTTCCCCGGATCTTTTGGGCCTTTCCAAAATAAGCATCATAATACCCACTGCTCAACACGAAGGTCCCAAGCAGTATCCGTCGTTTTACTTCCTGGGAAAACCCTTTTGTCCGACTTCCTGAATAAGTTTCCTGCAAGTCCTTCGACTCTTCCCGCATCCCGTATCGAATGCCATCATACCTTGCAAGGTTTGTACTTGCCTCTGCAGTAGTCAGGGTATAATAAGCAGGGACCAGGTAATCCAACATTGGGAAACTAAAGGAGTTGCATTCGAAGCCCATAGATCCCAGGTTCTTTCGAAGTTTTGTCATCCCATCAAGGATGGTTGGATCCATATCATTCGCATACACCTCTTCAGATAAGAAAGCTATTCTCCCTGGAAGCGAAACTTCTTCATCATCGCTTGGATCATCAACCGGCAACATGCTTGCATCATATTGATCGGGGCCAGAGCATACAGAAAGAAGCAAAGAAAAATCCTCAGGGTCTCGTCCAATGAATCCGATCTGATCAAAGGAACTTGCATAGGCCAAAAGGCCATGCCTGGAAATTCGGCCGTAAGTTGGTTTCAATCCATAGACTCCACAAAAGCCTGCAGGCTGCCGGATGGATCCTCCGGTATCTGAGCAAAGTGAAACCAGACAGGTATCTGTTTGGACTGCCACCGCAGAGCCACCCGAGGATCCTCCCGGAATCCGCTCTGGGTTATCAGCATTCCTGACAGGGCCATAGACAGAATTTTCATTGCTGTTGCCCATCCCGAATTGATCACAATTAACCCTTCCAATTACAATGGCCCCTTCCTCTAGAAGGCGCTCCAAAGCTGTAGCCGTATAAAGTGATGTGAAACCTTTTAAAATGCCGGAGGCTGCTTCAACTCTTTTCCCTTCCTGACAAATATTATCCTTGACAGAAATCACTAGCCCAAAACATTTTCCGAGGCTAGAAGAGTTCGTTTTAATTTTTTCATCCGTAAGACGAGCCTGCTCCAATGCCTCTTCGGCATACACCTCGATGTAGGCATTGAGGGATGCAGTGCTTCTGATGTTTTGAAGATAATATTGGACAAGATCTGTACAGGATAGATTTCCCTCCAACAGATCATTTTGAATTTGTCCTAAACAGGAATACCGGGGGTTCATAATTGATTAACCAGTTCGTCAAGAGTAAGCTTGGATTGATCTCCAGAATCCATATCCTTTAAGGTGAGCTGCCCGGAATTCATTTCCTCACTTCCTATCAAAACCACTTTTGGAACTTTGCGGGCGTTGGCGTATTTCATTTGCTTCTTCAACTTACCTGGTACCGGATACAATTCAGCAGCAATATTTTTATCCCTAAGTGTATTCACACACTGATATGCAAACAAATGGGATTCTTCATCAAAGGCCATAAACAAAACTGACAGCGAGCGGTCGATCGTTTCGGGGAAACCATTCGTCTCCTCCAGCACATCATATATTCGGTCCGCCCCAAAAGAGATCCCTACCCCGCTCACATTTTTCAAGCCGAAGACTGCAGTGAGATCATCATACCT
>JABDJM010000182.1 GCA_013002475.1 Saprospiraceae bacterium
GCCCTGATGGCAGGCCGAATCGCCGACATAGCCATACTTCCTGAAGATGATAATGTATGGTATGTGGCTGTGGGCTCAGGGGGCGTTTGGAAAACTGTCAATGCCGGAATTACCTGGAAACCCATATTCGACGGTCAGGCTGTTTACTCTATTGGATGCATCACTATCGATCCAGGGAATCCGCATCGGATCTGGGTGGGTACTGGTGAAAACGTTGGTGGTCGCCATGTAAGCTTTGGAGATGGCATCTACCTATCAGAGGATGATGGGAAGACCTGGAAAAATATGGGCTTGAAAGAGTCTGAGCATATTTCAAAGATCATAGTCCATCCTGATAATTCTGAAAAAGTATTTGTTGCAGTACAGGGCCCCCTTTGGTCGAAAGGTGGAGAACGAGGATTTTTCAAAACTTCAGACGGTGGAAAAACATGGAAAAGGACCTTAGGAAATAGCGAATGGACTGGAGTTACTGACCTGGCTATCGATCCAAGAAACCCAATGCGCCTGTATGCAGCAACCTGGGATCGACATCGGACCGTAGCTTCCTATATAGGAGGCGGACCTGGAACAGGATTGCATCGTAGTGAAGATGGCGGAGAGACCTGGCAAAAACTAAGCACTGGGCTACCTACTTCCAACATGGGAAAAATTGGATTAGCCATCTCGCCTCAAAAACCAGATGTGCTTTATGCGGCAATCGAGTTGGATCGTAGGAAAGGAGCAATCTACAAATCAACGAACAGGGGTTCATCCTGGAAGGAACAATCAAAAACTGTTTCCGGAGCGACCGGCCCTCACTATTACCAGGAGCTTTATGCCTCTCCTCACAAATTTGATATGATCATCCTTGCGGATGTTCGAATGCAAATTTCTGAGAATGGAGGGAAGAGTTTCCGACGTATGAAGGAGGAGCATAAACATTCAGATAACCACGCCCTGGCCTTCCGAGCTGATGATCCGGATTATTGGCTGGTCGGCACCGATGGGGGCTTATATGAAAGTTTTGATGATACCCAAAACTGGCGCTTTATTGAGAACATGCCCATAACCCAGTTTTATAAACTGGCTTTGGATGACAGTGAGCCTTTTTACAAAGTCTACGGAGGAACCCAGGATAATTCAACTGAAGGAGGACCGTCGCGAACAGACAACATTCAGGGGATCCAAAATTCCGACTGGCGCGTAGTGTTGAATTGGGATGGACACCAGCCAGCCTGCGAACCTGGCAATCCTAATATTATGTATGGCCAAAGACAAGAGGGGACCCTTTCCAGGATTGACCTTTCGAATGGAGAAGTGATCGATATCCAACCCCAATCAGACGTTAATGAACCCTACGAAAGATATAATTGGGATGCGCCAATTCTTGTCAGTCCACATTCGCCGACTACTATATTCTTTGCCTCGCAACGCTTATGGCGATCGGAGGATCGTGGTGACAACTGGACAGCTCTATCTGAAGATCTGACAAGGAATCAAAATCGATTTGATCTTCCCATCATGGGTCGAAGGCAAAGCTGGGATAATGCCTGGGATGTATTGGCCATGTCTAATTACAATACCATCACTTCCATTGCCGAGTCGCCAAAACAAAAAGATCTGATCTATATAGGTACAGATGACGGGCTCATCCAGGTTACCGAAGATGGTGGAGGCAATTGGAGAAAGATTGAAGCTGGAACCTTACCAGGGGTTCCGGGCACTGCCTACGTCAACAATATTATGGCTGACCTTCATGATGCCAATACAGTTTACGTTGCTTTGGATAATCATAAATACGGTGACTTTAAACCCTATTTGCTAAAAAGTACTGACAAGGGAGCAACCTGGACTTCTATCAGTGGTGATCTCCCGGACAATCATCTTGTATGGAGATTTGTGCAGGATCATGTCAACAAGGATCTATGGTTCACGGCAACTGAGTTTGGTATTTTCTTTTCAGTAAATGGTGGCCAGCGTTGGGTTGAGATGAATGGAGGATTGCCCACTATTTCATTTAGGGATATTGCCATTCAAAGACGAGAAAATGATTTGGTCGGTGCTTCTTTTGGACGGAGCTTTTATGTACTGGATGATTATACCGCTCTAAGGGATGTAACAGATTCCCAATTGAATAATGAAGCTGCACTGTTTGCAGTCAGAGATGCCTGGTGGTACGTCCCTAGACCAAATCTTGGTTTCGATGGGAAAAAAGGAAATCAGGGAGCGGGACATTTTGTAGCTGACAATCCTCCTTTTGGAGCGATGTTCACCTACTACCTGAAAGATGGTTTGTAAACGCAAAAGGATCTTCGAAAGGAGAAAGAAAAAGAAATGATTAAGAACAAGCAGGACATTTCTTTTCCTGGTTGGGATGAACTTGAAAAAGAAAAGCGGGAAGCAGATCCAAAATTGATCTTTACCATAAAAGACGCTTCTGGAAACGTCGTTCGTCGATTAGAGTCAAAAGCAGCCAAGGGATTTAATAGAATTGCCTGGGATCTTCGATACCC
>JABDJM010000289.1 GCA_013002475.1 Saprospiraceae bacterium
AAGTAAAGCTTCCTCCTCATCCATATCATAATAGGTTTTCAAAAGCAACACCTTTGCATTTAGGGAATACCTCCAATCCTTATATTCTACCTGCAATAAAAGTGGAAGGACTTTTTCGTATTCTCCACGCTGATGATAAAGTGCTGCCAGGTTATAAGCAAAAGCATTCTCAGCAATTTCAGGATTTAATGAACCCTTATAATCATGGATAAAATTGAAAACCCAATTCGTCTCCTTTAATAGCAGACCGTTTGTTGCCAGGTTTTTATAATGCCATTCAGGAAGTATCCCATCGATTTCAAGAAGTCCATTTTCCAACATCTGCTTGTACAAACTAAAACTGGTTGAGAGCCAGGATCGATCTCCCTCGTTAACCTTTTTGATACAGAAGTTCAGAAGAAAATTGAATCCATTCACCAGATCTGGCTTGGAAAGATTCTGCTTGTAATTCTGGAGAACGGAGTTTGCATTTGCAAAAGTTTCTACGTTATCGATCAATAACATTTGGTAAATAGCATTGTACAAAGCCAAAGGAGGATATTGATCGTAAGCTTCGGAGTTTTTTTGGATCTCTTTCATTCCAAAATCATCCAACCGTTCAAAGTCTTCTTTTTTTAATACTCGCGCTCTTTGAATCAATTCACAAGCGTCTTTGATCTTTTCTGATAGAAAAAACGCGTTAAGCATTTTTTGTTTTTCAATGATCAGTTCAGGTTTGTTGTATTGAGCCTTTTGATTTTGAAATTGATCTGCTTCTTCAAACCGTTGATAGGCTTGATAATAATATCGGCTGTCAAAAGTTGGAGACTCATCATTTTCAATGCTTTTCTTTTCCAGTTTTTCATACAGCTTGAATTGTTCCTTTCCCCTCAAAGCCCTCAATTGCATAATTCTGGTTTGGGCAGGATCTTTTCTGGCTTCTTCGGTTGCCAAAAATTCAAGAGTCAGTCTTTGCAAATAAGTCAGTCGTAGGGAAAGCTCGGCCTTCGCTAAGGGTAAGCCATTTCCTAATTCCCGACGGATGGACTCTTCCACAAGATCCCCGACTTTGAAATCCGGGAAATAATTAGAAATGACGTCCAAGAGGCCTATTGTACCCTCATGTTTGTTGACATAAGGGGAAAGGACATAGGACCTGAACCGTCTAAATTCCCTTTTGTTAAAGCGCGACAATAGCCGAATTAGGTTGCTATCAGAAAGGTTTTTCATCTGAAAATCAAGTGATTAAGTCTAAATTCAAAGGGCTGGGTCTCCTATAAAGCAGGCACGACCTATGCAGGTAATAACCTGCGAAGATTCATAAGATATCAGATTTGTCAGAATATTTCAATAATTGATCAGCTTAAATAATGATAATTATCTGAAAATAAGGTATTTATAGCTTCAACCCGCCTTGAATTTCCTCAAAAAATGCCTTGAAAAGTTCTTTTTTCTCTCCTGTGCTGTGAGCATTTTTGTAGTGTTCAAAATAGTATTCACTTCAAATTAGAAGGAGATGTTCAAACTTAATCACCAAAAATGCCAGATCCTATTTCCAATTTTCCTGATTGGACTACTCGTAACATCTTTTGCTATTCCCTCCTACGCAAACGACAGCGAGCCTAAGGCAGCCTGTGTTATTGACTCCATGACTGTTGATGTTCTGGACTGTACACCCAATGAAGTTTTTTGGGTGGTCCTGGATTTCGTACATGATGGCGATGGCACTTCTTTTACCCTGACTGGAAATGGAAATAATTATGGAACATACAACTACTCGGACCTTCCGATTGAACTGGGACCTTTTACAGGAGATTCTACGACCGTTTATGAACTCGTAGCCACGGACACACAAGATGCCGATTGCTCGGACTTTGTTGAGTTTGGTCCTAACACTTGTGAATGCGAAGTAATTGACCTGGTCATAGAAACTTATGAATGCACTGATGCGAATCTGATGGACCTAGAATTTTCCTTTGAAGCAAATAATTCAGGAAATGATCTTTGGGAAGCATGGATGAACGATGTGTACCTGGGGGCTTACCAATATAATGCAGACAACAACTATACTTTGTCACAAGTATCTGTAACAGAGAATCAGGATAACATCTTTACTATTTGTGTTAATGACAATGCTGATTGCTGCACCGAGATCAACTTCGCGCCAATCTGCCCAGGACCTTGTTCTATTACAGACCTAAGTGTGGATCCTCTTCCTTGTACCCCTAATGGTGTTTACGATGTAGAGGTAGACCTAACCAATGTTGGGCCAGGAACTCATTTTACATTACAAGGGAATGGAAATTTTTACGGAACATTTGCTTACGAAGACTTACCAGTACAAATTGGTCCGTTCACGGGAGACACAGGCGATATTTTTGAATTGGTGGCTACAGACCTTGAACTAACTGATTGTTCGGATTTTGTTGAATTTGAAAGTCAGATCTGCGACCCCTCATTATGTGATATTGGTCTTCTCGAGATTGAAGTTTTCGAATGTCTTGGAACCAACGCCGTTGATGTTGAGTTCGTGATGTTTGTCGACAATCCTGGCAATGACTTGTGGGAAGCCTGGGCTGGTGATATTTATCTAGGAAGTTATCCTTTGAACCCCGACAACTATTATAGCCTCTCCCAGGTTCCAGTAACAGCGGGTCAGGAGACAACGATAGAAGTGTGCATCAATGATAATCCAAATTGTTGCTCCTCATTCAGCTTCATAGCTAATTGTAATACTCTGGCCTGTGTAATCGATGGAATGGTTGTAGAACCGTTGGGATGTGACCCAGGCTCTAACTCTTATAATGTACTTGTAGACTTATTACATGAAGGGTCAGGTACTGAATTCAATTTAACCGGAAACGGGATCAACTATGGCACTTTTTCATATACCGATCTTCCGGTGGAGGTAGGACCTTTCGCAGGAGATCCGAGTGTAGTTTATGAACTGGTTGCCAGTGACACGAACAATCCGGATTGCACAGACTTTGTGATCTTTGAAGGTCAATCCTGCTTCCCAATAATATGTGCGATCGAATGGTTGGAGTTAGAAGTCTATGAATGTACATCTTCCGGGACAGTTGACCTTGAGTTTGGAATGTTTGTCGACAATCCAGGAAATAATTTTTGGGAAGCCTGGGCCGGAGATGTATACCTTGGCAGCTTTCCATTAAATTCTAATGGTTATTATAGCCTTTCCCAGGTACCGGTAAATCCAGGACAGGTTGTAAGCATCGAGATTTGCATAAACGACAATCCGAATTGTTGTTCTTCATTTTCCTTTGTTCCGAATTGCAGTACGCCGACTTGCATCATAGATGGGCTGATAGTGGATCCTTTAGGATGCGATCCGGCCACTGGCACTTTTGATGTGGCTGTCAATTTTACACATGACGGAACCGGAAATGAATTTATCCTTAGCGGAAATGGTATTAACTATGGTACTTTCTCTTATGCAGACCTTCCTGTTGTTGTAGGACCCTTTATTGGGGACCCAACTACAGTGTACGAACTTGTAGCTACCGATGCCAATAATGCCGATTGTACGGACTTCACTGTCTTTGAAGGCTTGAACTGTAACACCCCTACTTGTGAAATTTATGATCCCGTTGTAGAATTAACTCCCTGTAGTTCAAACGGAGAGTTCTTCGCCATTTTGGATTTTGAATACAATGATATTAACAGTGGACAGTTCAAGGTTCTTGGAGCCAACGGAGAATCATACGGAGTGTTTAGCTATGCGGACCTCCCGATTGAAGTAGGCCCCTTCGATGGAACTCTGGATGTTCTCTGGACCTTGTTCATTAATGATGTCCAATATCCGGACTGCGGAACCGAAATTGTCTTCGAGGGACCCGGCTGTGGACCTGATCCTTGCATCGTCGAAGGATTGGCAATTGAGCTTGTCGAGTGCATTGTGGATGGATATGTGAACATCGAATTTTATTTTGAAGCTATCAATCCTGGAAATGAATTCATTGATATTTACATCAACAATGAATTTTACGGGTATCAGCCAATAAACCCTGACAATTATTATGTGCTCTCACAGGTACCGACAATTTCCGGAACCCCGAACATATTGACTGTCTGCATCAATGATAATCCCAACTGTTGTTTGGAGGTCAGCTTCGTCCCCGATTGCGGAGTACCCGATTGTTTTATCGGGGACCTCGTTGTAACTCCACTCGACTGCACACCTTCCGGCACCTTCAACGTCTTAGTGAATTTCATTCATGAAGGTGCCGGGACCCATTTTGAGGTCTCTGGAGCTGCAGGTAACAGCTATGGTATCTATGCTTACGCAGATCTACCGGTGGAAATTGGCTCTTTTGCAGGAGATCCAAATGTAGTCTATGACTTGTGGGTGATGGATACTGAATTTCCGGATTGCCAGGCTGACGCCTGGTTCGAAGGCATTAATTGTGGTGGTGGTGATTGCTTCATTGGGGAGATTTATGTAGAGCCTCTGGATTGTAATTCAGATGGGACTTTCAACGTCCTGGTAGATTTCATCCACGAGGGTATAGGATCGCATTTCGAATTGAAGGGACCCAATGAGTTTAGCTATGGCATATTTAGCTACAATGATCTACCCGTAGAAATTGGTCCGTTCGAGGGAAATGCGAATGCAGTTTACGATTTATGGGTCATGGATACCGACAACCCTGACTGTCAGGGAGACACCTGGTTTGAAGCTATCAATTGTGGCGGCGGAGATTGTCAAATCGAGTACCTGGAAATATTCGGATCTGAGTGCGTAAACGGAGAACTATTCGTCGAATTTGGTTTCGGGGTAAACAATCCTGGAAATGATTTTTATGAAGTTTGGCTGAATGGTGAATACCAGGGCTACTACCCTCTTAATAACACAAATCAATATTACCTGGAAAATGCTGGACCAGTAATTCCCGGTGAGATAAACACTTTGAAAGTATGTATTAATGATCAGCCAAATTGCTGTATAGAGGCCGTCTTCATTACCGATTGCACCAACACCGGAGTTTGCGAAATATCCGACCCTTTTCTCGAATTCACTCCTTGCAATGACCTGGGTGAATATTATGTCTGGCTAGACTTTGATTACACAGATACCAATAGTGGTGAATTTGTAGTACAAGGCAATGGAATAGTTTATGGCTATTTCGGTTATGCCGACCTGCCTGTTCAGATCGGGCCTTTTGATGGGAACATTGATCCAGTCTGGGAGCTCCTTATCGCGGATACCCAGTATGACAACTGCTATGAAGAAATCACTTTTACTGGACCCGGATGTGGTGGCACCGACTGCTACATTTCCGATCCTGTGATCGAATTTCTGCCTTGCACAGATCTGGGTGAATACTTTGTAGAACTATACTTTAATCATGGCCCTGGAAACGGAGACGAGTTCAAAGTATTGGGTAACGGACAAAACTATGGGGTCTTTGATTACTCACAAGTACCTATTACTATTGGGCCATTTCCTGCAGGGAATGATCTGGTCTGGGAGTTGATAGTCATTGACGTGCAAAACGACAATTGCCAAAATGAACTAGTCTTCGAGGGACAGGGA